>JAZSMN010000005.1:0-8771 GCA_045535925.1 Eubacteriales bacterium | reverse complement strand
CATGGCTACGATCCGACTTTGCTCTATGGCGAGGGTGGAGGATACCCCTCCTTCGCATCCGCGGCGGCGGTAATTCTCTTTGTGATAGTACTTACAATAACCTGTATAAATCTGCTTGTCAGTCGCAAGCAAGTTCATTACTGATAGGGGGGCGTGTATGAAAAAACAAGAAAAATATACCGACGTCACCCTCGGTGGCAAAATTGCATCAGGTGTTGTTTATGCACTTCTTGCCCTCTGGGCATTGGTGGTGCTTTTCCCCTTCTACTATATGCTCCTTACCGCGTTTAAGACAAACGGTGAGCTCGCAGGCGAAATTGTACCCAAGCTCTATGTTATCAGCCCCACCGTGTTAAATTTCCTCGAGGCATTTACGCAGGTACCCCTCTTGCAGTACCTCTTTAACACCTTAGTTTACACCGTCCTTACCACAGCCCTTATGCTTGTGGTCATCATTCCCGCTTCCTTTGCCTTTTCCCGCCTGGAGTTCAAGGGCAAGACGCTGGTATTCACCCTCATTCTCGCCCTTATGATGATACCCAGCGAGCTTGTGGTTATCACAAACTATGTCACCATCACCGAGATGGGGCTAAAGAACACCTTCACAGGTCTAATTTTGCCCAGTGTGACAAGTATCTTTTACATTTATCTATTAAAGGAAAACTTCGAGCAGATACCCGACGAGTTATACAAGGCGGCAAAGGTGGACGGCACCTCCGACTTTAAGTATATGATTAAGGTTATGCTCCCCATATCCAAGCCCACTGTCATAACCATAACAATTCTCAAGGTTATCGAGTGCTGGAACTCCTACATTTGGCCCAGAGCCATCACCGACAAGGAGTCCCACTATCTTGTGTCCAGTGGTATACAGGTGCTCCGTGAGTCGGGCTTTGGCCGAGAGAACATTCCCGCTATGATGGCGGCTGTTGTCGCTGTTTCGCTCCCGCTTATAATTTTGTTCCTCATCTTCCGTGACAAAATTATGGAGGGCGTGGCAAGAGGAGGTACAAAGGGATGAAAAAATTACTATCTCTGTTCCTCGTCCTCTCGCTTTTGTTCCTGTGTCTATTTTCCTTTACCTCTTGCGACGATAGTCTTGCCCCCTTCGAAATTCCCACCTCGGGCATATCCGACAGGGAGAGCTACGAGATAACATTCTGGGCGAAGAATGATACCAACATCGACCAGGTAAATGTCTACAAGAAGGCTATCGCCGACTTCCAGGCTCTCTATCCAAATATCAAGGTAAACCTCAAGCTCTATACCGACTACTCGCGTATATACCAGGACGTAATTACCAACATATCCACAGGCACCACACCAAATGTCTGCATAACCTACCCCGACCACATTGCCACCTATATGACTGGTGACAATATCGTTGTGCCACTTGACGGACTTATGGCGGACGAAAAATACGGTCTTGGTGGCACCGAGCTCCGATTTGACGGACCCACCGAGGATAGTATAGTAGAGAAATTCCTCGACGAGGGTGTTATTGGCGGCGTCCAGTATGCTCTTCCGTTTATGCGCTCGACCGAGGCTATCTATATCAACAAGACCTATGTGGAGGCTCTTGGCTACACCGTGCCCGACGTCCTAACCTGGGACTTTATGTTCGAGGTAGCCGAGGCGGCTATGGAAAAGGACGAGGACGGCAACTTCAAGGTCAACGGCCAAAATGTCCTTATCCCCATAATGTACAAGTCCACCGACAATATGATGATATCGATGCTCGAGCAGCTTGGCGCACCCTATTCCACCGCCGAGGGCGATATTCTGGCATTTAACGATACCACCACCGACCTCCTTCTTGAAATTTACGAGCACGCATATACCAGGGCGTTCTCCACCTTCAAGATTTCCTCCTATCCCGCCAATTTCCTAAACCGTGGACAGTGCATCTTTGCCATAGACTCCACCGCGGGTGCCAGTTGGATGGGCTCGGATGCACCAAACCTTGATATCAAGGAGGATACACTCGTCCGGTTCGAGACCGTGGTCCGTCCTATCCCCCAGTTTGATACCGAAAATCCCAAGATGATTTCCCAAGGCCCCTCTATCTGTATATTCAACAAGCAGAACAGCGAAGAGGTCCTTGCCTCCTGGCTCTTTGCCCAGTTCCTCTTAACAGAGGATGTCCAGATGGGCTACGCCACCACCGAGGGATATCTCCCCGTGACAGAGGATACAATAAACTCCGAAAGATATCAGGACTATCTCTCTCACTCCGGCGAGGACAATGACCTACACTATTGGGTGAAGATTGCCGCAACCAAACTTCTTCTTGACAATATCGACAACACCTTTGTCACCGAGGTCTTTAACGGCTCTGCTTCGCTGCGAAATGCCGCAGGTCAGTTAATAGAGGAGGTTACAAAGATGGCGAGAAAGGGCGAAGACATTGACGAAGAAAAGACATTAAATCTTTACGACTCAATGAAATCGCTTTATAGATTAGGAGGCAGTGGTACAAACGACTCGGGACTTCCGGGAGGCCATGTAAATGGCCCGTGGCCGATTGGCTCGATAGTTCTTCTTGTTTCATTGGCGTCTATATGGTTGCTTATGGGCATTTATTATGCCATAATAAGAATTAAAGAGCATAAAAGAATGAAGAAATCTTGACAATTCAGTTTTTTTGTGTATAATTATTGTAAAGGCACAGAGTGTCAAATAAAAAGGAGAATTGAAAAATGAAAAAGTTTTTGGCATTAGTCATCGTATGTGTACTCGTTTTTGCATTCGTAAGTTGCGGAAACGCACCCTTCTTTGAATTAACCGAAGAGCAATATCAAGATATTAAGGTTAAATCCGAGGGTGTTATGACCTACGCACAGTATGCGGCTATACCCGTTGACCAAGAGGCAGAGGTTGTTATCGAGGCTTACGTTCAGGATACTCAGTCCTGGTGGGACAACAAGATTACCGTTTACGCGGCAGATCTTGACGGTGCATACTTCCTCTATGAGATGGCTTGCTCCGAGGAAGACGCTGCGAAGCTTACTAAGGGCACTAAGATCAAAGTTACCGGTACCAAGGGCGCTTGGGCTGGCGAGGTTGAGATTATGAACGCAACCTTCGAGTTCGTTGAAGATAGCGCAACCTATGTTGCACCTGCACTTGATGTTACAACTCTTATTGGTAAGGAAAGCATCATCAACTACCAGAACCAGTTCGTAGCATTCAAGGGTATGACTATCAAGGCTATCGAATACAAGAACGGCGAGCCCGGTGACGACATCTATGTTACCGTTTCCAAGGGCGAGACCGAGTACTCCTTCTGTGTAGAGAGATATCTCACCGATCCCGACAGCGATGTTTACAAGGCATTCACCGACGAGACCGTAAAGGTTGGCGATACCGTTGACATCGAGGGCTTCCTCTACTGGTATGAGGGCGTAAACACCCACATCACCGCTATAACCAAGAAGTAATTTTAAATAATTATTTATGCCCTGTGTAGATTTCTGCACAGGGCTATTTCTATATATAACCAAACCTAATCACCGGCCGATTAGTGCGTTATAGGCTTTGACCGTGAGCGTGAAAGGAATAAAAAGTCGGCGAAAATCCTTGTGTGCAAAATGCTCCCGAGTGGGTCGATGGGGAATGTGTCCGTCCATACAAAAGCCAAACCCATAAGGGGCGGTACAATTATGTAGGGACCGGCGTCCCCGACGGTCCGTGAAAAACACCTCAAAGACACATTGTCGATGTGCCTTTTCCATTTGATAATTTTCTTAAATCATCCTTCGGTATAATATTTTCTACAAATATTGCAAAATCTATTGACTTTTTGGCCTACAAAGGATATAATTTAGTTAACTAAAGCGAAGCGCATAAAAAATATAATCCAAATGGAGAAGTGGCTATGTGTGAAAGAAACCAGGTTATAGACGAACTTTTTGAGGCAATACTCTCGCTTGAAACGGTAGAGGAGTGCTATATGTTCTTCGAGGATGCCCTCACTCGCAAGGAGATTATAGAAATTGCCCAGAGATTAAAGACGGCAAAAATGCTCCGTGCAGGACGCAGTTACCAGGACGTGTGCGAACAAACGGGAATGAGCACTGCCACCGTAAGCCGTGTCAGCAAATCCCTCGAAAAAGGGGCAGGAGGATACAAACTTATCCTCGAGCGCACAGAGGGGAAAAATAACTAAGAGTATATGAGAGAAAATCCCCAAAAGTCAGGGGTAATTGCATATTTATGTAGTCTGTCTGTTGGTAAAATTCTCGCAAGGTGTAATGGTAAAAAGGAGCAAAGACATGAAAAACTCTAAACAATGCCCCAAGTGTGGCTCGACGGATATAGTCCGTTTTGATGGCTATGCAGGTGCTTACGGAGCAGGGAACAATATTATGACAGGTCTTACCATCTTCTCCGCGGTCGAGGTAAACAGATATATCTGCTGTTACTGTGGCTACGTAGAGGAGTGGATTGACCTCGAAGATATAAAGAAATTAAAAGAGAGCGACAAGGCAATAAGAAATTAAAACAAAGAACTCGGCAACCCATGAGGGCATACCGAGTTCTTTGTTTTAATTTATATAAAGGTTTCTTTGATAATGCACCGTTATCTGTCATTCTGAGCTTGTCGAACTTTTGAGGCGTAGCCGAAAAAGCACGAGGCATAGCCGAGTGGGGTCTCGCTCGTAATACACCGTCAAGTGTCATACCGACCATGCTCTAAAAAGTGCCGAAGCCTTATTCACAAACCTTTTCGATTACAACAGGGCCATACAGACCGCCAGCAGGCTCCTTCAGCTCCTTTTCATTCATACTCTCGCTGTGATAGGGGCCTATGTCACGAATGTCAAGACCGTCAAAGTATTCGGTGTGAGCGCAGGCATTTGCCGCCATATTCGCCACCGATATCGAGAGGGTCTTTCCGCCGTTATAGTGGAAGGGGATGCGATAGGGAGGCATAGTAATCTCGCCTATCTTCTCGCCGTCAATGTATGCCACCGCTGTATAACGCACCTCGCCGAGGTCAAGCACGTAGTCGCCATTTTCAAGAGAGGGAAGGGTACAGGAATACATAACCTCGCCCGAGAATGCCTTGTCCCATTCGTACAGGCCTTCGCGCTTTTCCCCCGACTCGTAGTACACATTGTTCATACCGCTCGTCTTTTCGATGGTATAGACACGGCTGACATAGGACGAGAAGCCGTCAAGTGTAGATACAGGCTCGGTCTTCTTGGGAGTCTCTGCCTCGATTTTCTCATCGGTAAGGAGTATAAACACACCCTCCGAGCGGAGCAGGGTAAGAGGAAGCTTAACCACACCACATCTCTTGGTGTAGGGAATTGTATATACCTTACCTGTGTCAAGGTCGATAGAGTATACATTCTTCTTCGACTTTATCTTTATGTCATCGCTTACAGTATTCTCGCCACAGTTGCAGATGAAGTAGCCCTCATCACCACCAGCAAAGACAACCTTGCGGGCCATAATGCCCTTGTTCTTTCTGCCTACAACGGGGCGAATTTCACTACTCATAGTCGAGAGCTTTGCCATAACCTCTGGGAGCTCAAGGTCACAAATAGGGAGGAATACATCCTTATATGCTACATTCTCATCGACCAGCACATCGTCAACCAAGGATGCGCGAGCAACAAGCTCCTCGTCGATAATATCGAAGGAAACACCCTTTTCCTCGAGCATCTTGCCCATCTTGTCAAAGGCGGCCATAGCCTTCTTGCCAAGTTCACCGCCTGCGCAAATGGTACGAGCAGGATAGTAGAGCGCGGTGTCGATATCCGCTTTACTCTGTTGGAGGATATAGGAGAGTCGAGCGGTGTAGTCATTGATGCCCGCAAGTCTATCCATGCTGGGGTTATCCTTTATGAAGTTGGGGCGATACTGAAGGGGCATCGCGGTCTTTCTGTCATAGGAGATAACCATAAAGTTGTACAGGCTTATACCACGCACCGCCTGATAGTTTACACAGAAGCGCATCATCTCGGGGGTGACGTGCGCGCCATAAACCGCAAAGCTCTCGCTCATACAGGTGCTGTGACCGAGTTGGCGAGCCGCCGAGGAAGCCATACGGGGGAAGAATTGCATACCCTCGTCGGTGCACTTGCCCTTACTGCAGTAGTGTATCTGGCTCCAAATAACGTCGATGCCGGGCACGTCAAAGGCACGCAGGGTCGCAAGACCATTACCATAACGGTTGCTGCGACAGTTGTCGCTTCTGTGGTCACGGTCCAGGTGTCCTGTCGAATACATATTATTAGCCCTGAGCCAGTCACGCATAGGGATAAAGTAGTTGTTTCTTACCAGGTCGCCACAGAGCATAAAGTAGTCGCTCGAGGCACGGTACTGCTCGGGAGTGGTGGGCTTGATAGCATTCTTAATGTAGGGCAGATAGTCCTTCATGTCATAGCCGTATTTTTCGAAGAACATCTTGTCAAGTCCGTCGGTCCAGTCGCCCATGTACGCCTCGTCGTCAAACATAAGCGTGACGTCTGTACCCATAGCAGAGCCAAATCTCTCCTTGAGCTTCTCGTGGGTCATCTCGAGGAAGAGCTCTGTGTTGCGAAGAGATGCGTTGTCGGACTGGTTTTTGCTACCCTTGTTGTCCTCGTATATGTACTCGGTCACGGTGGTGTCGGTGTCAAACTTCTCGCCCGCCTTAACCCTTACCGCGTCAATAAAAGCCGAGAGGCATCTGTCAGAGGGCTTGTATTCTTCGCCCGTCTTTACAAGCACCGATACTCTTCTTATAATCTTCTGCGCCAGTTCGGGGTGCTCGCGGCGAATTTTACCGCACACCATACCCGAGGGGAAGCCACCCTCGTTATAGAGCCAGGTGTTCATACCCTTTTCCTTAGCGTAGGAATAGGCGTAGTGTACAAGCTCGATATATTCATCCGACAGATATTCGGGAGAGAGGTAGGTTCTGCGAGAATGAGGTCTGAAGTATTCAGGCTCGCCGAGTGCATAAAAAGCACGAATGCCGCACTCGTACATCTCGTCAATCTGCTGTTTTATCCCCTCTTTTGTTATAGTAGAATTCCACAGCCAGGTATAGGCAGGTTGCGCCGTCACAGGAATGTTCTTAAAGTCCATTTTTATCTCCCTATTGTATAAAAAATTCTTTGATATCAAAAATCGATTGCCCCCACAATTTCGGCACAAAACCGACTTTTTTAGCCGATTTTATTATAATATAAAAAGGAAAATATGTCAACATAAAATATCTTTTTGTATAAGTACATAACGTAAAATATAAGAGAAAAGTCAAACAAAAAAGAGAAAAAAACAACCAATTAAAAGCGAGAGGGAGAATCCACCCCACAACCAAAAGGGAAAAGAACTCGGTATACCAAAAGGCAACCGAGTTCTTTTTGTAAAGTGCTATAAAATATACTTTCGTCGTTTGCGAGAGACGGAGTATTTTATTTTACCTCATTTCCATCGACATCCAAAAAGGGGCGCTCGCCGATATAGTCGTGTATCTCTATCGATATGTCGTGAAAATATTCATAGTATGTGCCGGCTAAATCGTCAAAATCATCCCTGCTAACAAAAGTATAGTTTATATGCTCGAAATAAAATGGGTTAGCGATATAGGTGATTTTGAAGCTTTCGGTTTTTTCGTTCGCTACACATAATCTGTAAAAAGCATTCTCCTGATTACAGTATTCAAAACAAACATATACCGCCGTTCCGTCCTCGTTATAAAAGGGTGGCTCGGTTGATTTCTGGATGTTTTGCAGTTGGTGGTTATAATGCTTTAGGAAAGCTATCATTTCGAGGCACTCGTGCTCTTTACCATCTTCAAATTCGGTAAAGGAGTCGCCGTCAAAGCAATCCGAGATAGACTGGTACAACAAATACCTTTTCGAGTTTTCCCGGCATTTGTTTGCCCCCATAGCCCAGGCAACCAAAATATCCCAATCGTGGTAATAACCCTCGGAAACCTCGCCGCGCATAAACCTATGTATCATATTGATAAAAGCGTCGAAATCGTAGTAATCTGCGCGCTCGAGCTCTACCTGAACAATCTTGTCAAGCTCGGATGGCGATAGCTCGCCCCTTATACCCTTGCGAACCAAATCTGCGGGCACCTTCTCTTTATTCCCCTTGGGCGAGAGTGTTTGCGAGAAAAATTCATCATCTTTGTCCCAGTCGATGAAAAATCCCATTCTTGCGCCGCCATCTCGCATCATCTTTCTTTTGATAACATCAAAGGTTTCCCCGCTGATTTTTACTGCGGCATAGGGGTTTCCGTAGCTATCTACACCGCTAATGTCCTCTTCTTCAAGGTCCTCTTCGAGATACAGCTCCTTTGTGGTAGGGTTGTATATCATCATATCATATACACCCCCGTCATACTCTGTGCAAATAAAGTCCCAGTCTTTTGCCTTAAATCTCATAATATTCTCCTTTTATAAAATATATTTGCCAGAAAAAACTTGTACTGCTGGCATCAGGGTAAATGAATATAATAGATTTTGACAGGACCCTCCAAAGTAATTTATTTACTTAATTCTACCATAACTTTCATATGATGTCAATTAATAGAAAGTAAACAAACTGTGTTTCTCTTGAAAATCACAAGAATAGCCACCAGCACAATAGCGTTTATAAAGAAGAAAAGGGTTATCATCTATTCGTCGGTCGGACACGACGAATAACGCTGTATTCCGCCACCGAGGTGTCGGAATGGACCCCGACGGCACGCGGTTTAGGGTAGGATGGCGAACTTTGTTCTTTCAAGGTGCGACCTTTATGCTAAACTTGTCGCATCCGCG
>JAZSMN010000068.1:0-5404 GCA_045535925.1 Eubacteriales bacterium | reverse complement strand
AACTTAACTATAAATCATATTCCTTTGCACAGAACTATCTCCTTGCTTTTGTTCATTTTATATAAAAAGGTATCCTCGGGCATAATTTCCCCGAGGATAGCTTTTATTTGATTTCAACAGTTACACGCTTGCCACAAGTGTTAGCGGCTGCCTTCATAACCTGGCGAATCGCCTTAGCAATTCTGCCGTGACGTCCGATTACCATACCTGTGTCGGATTCTGCAACGGTAAGAACGAGCTCTACATCGTTACACTGGACAGTTTCTTCAACAGCTACCTCATCGGGATTGTCAACTATGGCACGAGCGATGTCTGTCAACACCTGACTGAGTTCCATATTATTACCTTTCTCAAAACCGAGTTTTGTAGATTACTTAATGATCTCGGCCTTCTTGAGAATGGTTCTAACGGTCTCGGTGGGCTGTGCGCCATTAGCGAGCCACTTGGTTGCCTTTTCAGCATCGATCTTGATGGATACAGGATCGGTGAGGGGGTTGTAGTAACCGATTTCCTCGATGAACTTACCGTCACGGGGAGATCTCTCGTCTGCTACAACTACACGATAGAAGGGAGCCTTCTTTGCTCCAAGTCTCTTAAGTCTGATTTTAACTGCCATTTTTGTTTTCCTCCAAAATGTTTTTTTATTTTATTTTTTATTGATAAACTAATTAAAAGGGCAACTTCATGCCAAAGGGCATACCGCCACGACGCTTGCCCTTGCCACCCATAAACTGACGCATCATTTTCTTCATCTGGTCAAATTGTTTAAGTAGCTTGTTTACGTCCTCGACGGTTGTTCCCGAGCCTTTTGCGATTCTCTTTCTGCGAGAGCCGTTTATAATTTCGGGGTACATACGCTCCTTTGGAGTCATAGCGAGAATTATAGCCTCGATTCTACCCATTTGACTCTCGTCGATAGATGCATTTTTAAGAGCGCCGGCATTCGCACCGGGGAGCATACCAAGAATTTGCTCAAGGTTACCCATTTTCTTAAGTTGATGCATCTGGTCAAGGAAGTCCTCGAGAGTAAAGGTCTGCTCACGCATCTTTTTCTCAAGCTCTTCGGCATTTTTCTTGTCAAATGCCTGCTCTGCTTTTTCAATAAGCGAGAGAATATCGCCCATACCGAGGATACGCGATGCCATTCTATCGGGATAGAACAACTCAAGAGCATCGAGCTTTTCACCTGTACCGACAAACTTTATGGGCTTGCCAGTGACATATTTAACCGACAGCGCCGCACCACCACGAGTGTCACCATCCATCTTTGTGAGGACAACGCCGGTGATATCCAAGAGGTCGTTAAATGATTTGGATACATTTACAGCATCCTGACCGAGCATCGCATCTACTACGAGCAAAATCTCGGTGGGATTTACGCTGTTTTTAATGTTAACAAGCTCCCGCATCAGTTCTTCATCAATGTGAAGACGGCCCGCGGTATCGATAAATACCATATCGTGACCATTCTTTTTGGCGAACTCTACACCCGCCTTGGCGATCTCGACAGGGGAGATCTTTGTTCCCATAGCGAAGACAGGAACACCGGCACTTTCACCAACAATCTTTAATTGGTCAACAGCCGCAGGACGATATACGTCACAGGCAACAAGCAGGGGAGATTTGCCCTTGCTCTTGAAGTGCGCGGCGATCTTTGCCGAGTGGGTTGTCTTACCTGCACCCTGAAGACCGACCATCATAATAACCGTCGGGGGCTTTGGATTGATAGAGATCTTTGCGACCTCACCACCCATAAGTGCGATAAGCTCCTCGTTAACTATTTTAACTATTTGTTGTGCGGGCAACAGGCTTTCAAGTACCTCTTGACCTATTGCACGCTCGGTTACTGCTTTGATAAATTCTTTTACAACCTTAAAGTTGACGTCAGCCTCAAGAAGTGCGAGCTTAACTTCGCGCATACCTTCCTTGACATCTGCCTCGGTTAACTTACCTTTACTGCGGAAAAACTTAAAAGCATTCGCAATCTTTTCGGCAAGGCTACCGAACATACCCATATGACCTCCTTCTACCCGAAAGGGTTCATTCAGTTTTCTTAAGTAAAATACCTATTGCCTCGTCCAGTCTTTTGACTAGGGAGTCCTCATCTTGGAGGTTATCGCGAACAAGTCTCTCTCGAAGCTCTTTTAGTAGTAGAGCCACGGATTGCAGCTGTTCGTTTTGTTCGGCAAGTCCGAGCCTCTCTTCGAGGAAAAGGAGCTGTTCCTCGCCCTTTTTAATAACGTGCCTGACACCCTGACGAGAAATGCCAACCTCGGTGGCAACCTCGGAAAGAGACAGGTCATCATTGTAATAGGTATCCATAACGGTGCGTGTATGTTCGTCGAGAACCTCGCCATAAAAATCGAGAAGGTAGGATATTCTCATATTTTTTTCAAACACAATAGCACCACCAATCTTGCTGTAAAGCAAATTACTTTACAAGTATAGCAGATATTTTGTGTATTGTCAATAGGAAATCCAACATTTTTTCAAACATTTACACAAAAATTTGAAACTTTTTTTGAAAAAGGACTTGATTTTTTGTGACAAAGATGTTATAATCTCTAAATGTATGAACAAAATGTGATAAGCGTATTAAACAAGAGATGTTCGGACCCTCTCAGCCGACGGTTTTTGTACGGTACCTATCGCAGTATTAATTCCATAATTATTTTAAGGAGAACAAAATGGCTAACATCAAGTCCGCAAAAAAGCGTATTCTTGTAAACCGTACCAAGGCTCTTAGAAACCAGATGGCAAAGAGCCAGCTTAAAACCATTATCAAAAAGTTCAATGCTGCAGTAGAGTCTGGTGACAAGGCTGTTGCTACCGAGCTTTTCAGACTTGCAGTTAAGAAGGTTGACCAGGCTGCTGCTCAGGGTATCCTTCACAGAAACAACGCTGCTCACAAGAAGTCTGAGTTCGCAATCAAACTCAACAACATGGCATAATTTATTAAGACCTGTCCTTAACCCGGGACGGGTCTTTTTATTTGTTTTGAGTTATGGCTCCAAAGTGCTCGCCTTTATGAATTTGCTATGCAAATGTTATGAATATCCTTCACAAGCGAAATCATTTTGCTACGCAATTGTTATGGGGTGGTTACCATGATGGTGGACTTAGTTTATATCTTTAAGGCTCGATTAGGCATTCCAATATCAAATTTCTCGGCAAAATGGCAAATATAATGATATTGTTGACATATACACTGTATTTGTGGTATAATAAAAAAAAAGTATTGGAGGTATATATGCGCTATTACGAGAAACTCTCCGCCGAGTTGTCCGAGCGTATTCGCGAGGATATTTTGCGAGGCACAAAGCCGCAGTTTATGGCAGACAGTTCGCGTGCTATTCGCCGTATTCCTGACGAGGACCAAGAAACTATATGGCGCCCCGCCTATGCTCGTGACGTAGACAAAATATTGCATAGCCCTTATTACAATAGATATACTGACAAAACACAGGTTTTTTCGTTCTACAAAAATGACGATATCACTCGCCGCGCCCTGCACGTGCAGCTTGTGTCGAGGATAGCAAGATCGATAGGCTCGGTGCTTAATCTTAACCTTGATCTTATAGAGGCTATTTCGCTTGGTCACGATATTGGCCACACACCCTTTGGCCACGCAGGTGAGAGATATATTAGCGAGGTCTACTACGCAGAAACCGGCAGATATTTCAACCACAATGTCCACTCGGTGCGTGTTCTTGATAAAATTTTCCCCTTAAATATCACTCTTGACACTCTTAATGGTATCATTACACACAACGGCGAGCTTGAAATGCACGAGTATCGTCCCGTGCCTATGACCGATTTTGATAGCTTTGACAGTATGGTAGAGACCTGCTATGTCGACCAGTCCCACATTCGCGAAATCGTACCTTCGACCCTCGAGGGATGTGTGGTAAGAGTCTGCGACATAATTGCGTACCTTGGCAAGGATAGACAGGATGCAATGCGCGCAAGACTTATTGATTCGCCCAGCGATCTTGGTTGGTCTGGTATTGGCACGATAAATGCCGAGATTATAAACAACCTTGAGGTTAATATAATAGAGCACAGTTACGGCAAGCCTTATATTATGCTTGACCTTGAGCACTATCAGGGCTTGGCAGAGGCAAAGCGCAAAAACTATGATATGATTTACAGAGCAGAAGGAGTGGCAAAGGTCCTTGACGATATAGTAAAGCCCTTTATGCAGAGAATGTATTATAGACTTCTTTCCGACCTCAAGGGCGGGGTAACATCCTCCCCGATATTTAAGCATCATATTGACTTTGTGCAGAACAATCACTATTATGCATCGCCGATGCCCTATATCGAAACCGAGCCCAACCAGATAGTTGTGGACTATATGGCATCTATGACCGATGACTATTGTGCCGAACTGTACCACTTCCTGTTCCCGAACGATCCTCTTGACCTTAGCTACCATGGATATTTCGAGGATTTGATCAACATTTAATAATTAAAAGGAGTTGCCCTTGGGCAACTCCTTTTTGTCATTTATAAAGCATTTCAATATGATAGTTTTTATTTGTATTCCTCAGCAAGAGCTTTAAATCCCGGCAGAGCGCCCCTGACACGCTCTTTGTCGGTGCAGTAGGCAATTCTTACATACCCCACAATTCCAAAATCATCACAGGGTACAACGAGTATCTCGTGAGATTTAGCCCTTTCGTAGAATTCAAAGGCGTCGTTGCTTGGGGCTTTTACGAACAGATAAAACGCGCCGTCAGGCTTAACACACTCATATCCAAATGATGTGAGATTGTTATAAAGAATATCTCTGTTTTCCTTATATGCGTCGATATTTACCTTTGCATCTGTGGCACGCGCGATAACCTGCTGGAACAGGCTTGGAGCGCATACATAGCCAAGAGAGCGACCGGCGCCGCACACTGCAAGGTAGATATCCTCGGCCTCCTCCATTTTGGGGCATACCGCAATATAGCCTATTCTCTCGCCGGGGAGGGAGAGCGACTTTGAGTAGGAGTAACACACAAGGGTGTTGTCGTAGTAATTCATAAGATAGGGAACGGTAATATCCGAATATACAAGTTCGCGATAGGGCTCATCTGCAATAAGGTAGATGGGATGTCCGTACTCCTTGGATTTTTCACGGAGCACGCGGCACATATCAGTAACTGTTTCTTCAGAATAAACGACACCGCTTGGGTTGTTGGGCGAGTTTAGTATAACCGCCTTTGTGTTTTCGTTAATTTTGGACTCGAAATCCTGTATATTTATTTGAAGAGTTTTTTCCGAAGGCTGGCTTATCACAATTTTTCCGCCTGCGTTTTCTATAAATACTCTGTACTCGGTGAAAAAGGGTGCGAATACTATGCACTCGTCGGAAGAGTTTTCTTCGATAAGGGCCCTTAGACATATTGAAAGCGAA
>JAZSMN010000076.1:0-14347 GCA_045535925.1 Eubacteriales bacterium | reverse complement strand
GGGTACAAGCACCACGGTTGGCATCTCTTCCCGTAAGGTTGTGAGAAAGCATACACCTTCCGCTATATGACACGCACATAGAGCCGTGGATAAAGGCTTCAAGCTCCACTCCCTCGGGAAGCGCACGCTTTATGGCGATTATCTCATCAAGGGTAAGCTCTCTGGCAAGAACAAGTCGCTTTGCGCCGAGTGCCGCATAAGCCAAAGCCGCCTCGGGACTTACGATGCTTGCCTGAGTTGATACGTGTATCTCCATATCGGGCATCACTCTCTTTACAAGTGCCATAACGCCAAAGTCGGCAACGATGACCGCGTCTATTCCTGCACCCTTGATGTTCTCAAGAAAGCTCTCAAGTGCGGGGTATTCGTCACCGTGGGGCATTGTGTTGAGTGTGAGATATATTTTTTTGTTTCTCGCGTGTACGTATTCAGCCGCGGCGTAAAGCTCCTCGTCGGTAAAGTTGTCTGCCGCAGAGCGCATTCCAAATCGTCTGCCTGCGAGGTATACCGCATCTGCTCCATAGAGAAGCGCCGCTTTCATTTTTTCAAAATTTCCCGCCGGGGAAAGCAGTTCAGGTCGGTTCATTTCAATCATTCCTTTGTTTTTCGCGGTATCAAAATAAGGTCAATTTCCCAGGCAGGAACACAGCGTAATCTGCGCAGGAAAATGTCGTACCCCTCATACCGTGTTAAATAATTTGTAATTTCGAACAAATCTCTTGACCTATGGTATAGGGAGACAAGAAGACTTGGTCTATACTTTTCTATTGTATTATGCGAGCCTAAAAGCGCCGCCATTTCTGCCCCCTCGACATCATACTTAATATAGTCAAAGGGTCTGTCTAAAGAGTCAACGGTTATCGACGGGATTTCGCTCTCCTTGTTCTTATAGGAGGCGGTGGCGGTGGCGGTGGAATTGCGATTGCCACTTGAGGCAAAGAAGACCTCCCCCTCTCTATCAAGGGCGCAGGCATTTATTGCCCTGACCTCAATATCCACACCTGTATCGAGATATTTCATAAGCCTCTTATAATTTTTGGGGTCGGGTTCGACAAGCACAGCCTCGGACAACTGCGGGAAATACTCTATTCCCTCGCGGAGTGTGTCCCCGTTGTATGCTCCCAAATCGAGCATCGAATGTATGCCCTCACGTGGCAGGCAGGAATAAAGCTCATCTTTCTCGCTATATGCCGACTCGAGGTAGTACATTCTGCCACTCAGCTTATAGTTTACTATTGCGGCATAGGCGTTTTTAGATATTTCATCAGAGAGGTTATTATATGCAGAGAGTATGCTATCATAGTTGGAGTTGTAAAACTCGCGGTCAAAATACTCCTCTTCCCCTGCCACGGGCATATCGGGAACGTACATATCATATCCCCTGTCTATCTCGCACAGCATCTCGAGGACCTCGCTCCTTGAGGAGGCGAAGGACAAAACTATAACAAAATCCTCGTATTTTTCCTTTATCTCGGAAAAGCTCATAACCCGCATACCATGGAAGCTATGTCCACGGACAAAGCCGTCAGAGGCAAATATGTCCGACGGTGTGATATTATATTTTTCCATTCTTGAAAGAAGCTTGTCCGCTCCGTTGCCCATACCGTATATAACAATAGGTCTTTTTTCCAGAGCGAGCTCATCCCACATATCCCGCATAAGTGGGTAGTCTGGTAATGAAAAATTTATGTATGGCATATTTGCTCCATTATAGTATTACATATAAAATATTAACCTAATTAGCTGAAAAAGTCAATAGAATAATGCTTAATTGAAATAAAACCTTGAACTATTCTATCAGTTGTGCTATAATCTATAAGGTAAATACAATATTTCTATAAAGCGAGGAAGAAAAATGGATTGTCTTTTTTGTAAAATAATAGAGGGAGCTATCCCCTCGACGAAGGTGTACGAGGACGAGATTTGCTACGCTTTTCGTGATATCGCTCCCCAGGCGCCTACACATATTCTCATCGTTCCGAAAATTCATATCGCCTCGGTCAATGACCTGACCGATGAAAACTCTGGTGTTGTCGGTCATATATTCGCCACTATCCCAAAAATCGCAAAAAGCGAGGGGCTTGAAAACGGATATCGTGTAATTACTAACATAGGCGAGGACGGTTGCCAGTCTGTGAAGCACCTGCACTTCCACATTCTTGGTGGAAAAAAGCTCTCGGAAAACATGGGCTAATTAAAAATGAATAGTAGAAAAGAGGTATTGTGGCATAGCCATAGTACCTCTCTTAATTTTAGATTTGCGATGAAAAATAAAACAACCGCCGTTTGGCGGTTGTTTTATCAAAGGATTAAACCTTCTCCTTAACCTTAGCAGCCTTACCAACTCTGGAACGAAGGTAGTAAAGTTTAGCACGGCGAACCTTTGCCTCACGGAATACTACGATATTCTCAATGTTGGGAGAGTGAAGGGGGAAAGTCTTCTCAACGCCTACGCCGTAGGAAACACGTCTTACGGTGAAGGTCTCGGAAATTCCGCCGCCATGTCTAGCGATAACGGTACCCTCGAACATCTGAGTTCTGGTCTTCTCACCCTCGGTGATACGGATGTAAACCTTTACGCCGTCACCAATGCCGAAAGCAGGAATTTCTGCCTTAAGTTGCTCACTTGCAAAAGCCTGGATAGCATCCATTTTATGGCCCTCCTTATACTTCGGACATTCGTGCAGAGCGTGCAGAGGACTGTCCTGTTAATACACCGATATATGCACATTGGCATAAACACAGTTACGGTCATTATATCACAACGAGAATAAAAAATCAATAGTTTTTTTCACTTTTTGCAATTTTGTTCATTTTATTCAATTTATAGGTCGAGAATTAAATAAAAATAGTTGATTATAATCTTGTATTTCTAAATATTTTATGCTAAAATAGATATTGATATTTTGTATCAAAAAGGCGGTGAGTTAGTATGGCAGAAGAAAATATTAATAGAGAAAATGAGGATATAGTAGAAAATATGAGTACAGATGATGCTCCACAGTCGACAGATACCCTCGCCACCACCATAGAAGAGGTGGCTGTAATTTCCGGCGAAAAGACCGAGAGTATTATAGCGGATACCGATAGCGAGCAGCCTGCCACAGCACCGAGTGAGAGCGAGGATATAGAGGGCGAGTTTACCCTGCCTGAAGGTGCCGTTTGGCCCGACGAGGAAGCCGCACATAAGGATAGCGAGACGGAGGAATTTATCCTTCCCACTATCGAAGAGCAAATACTTATCCCCGACTTTGTTACCGTGCCCATCGACCCGCCTGCTATAAGCGAAAACGGTGAAAGCAACATAGAGACTCCCGTATTCCCTGCTCCCACGGGGTTTGATGACTCGACTGTCGACGCGGGCAAGACTCTCGATGAAGAACAGATACTTATCGATATAGCCTCCGCGGTAAGCGACCAGGCAAAGCGAGAAGACGATGATGACGAAGATCGGGTGACCGACCTGACAGAGGGAAAAAGTGACAACCAACAAAAGAACGCGACTCCCTCTCGATTTGTAGACTCTGTATTCGACTTTGTCGAACTGGCAGTGGTTACCCTCACCGTCATTATGATTTTAACCTCATTCTTCTTCCGTCATTCGATAGTGGATGGAGACTCGATGCTTGGCACACTTGAGGATGGTCAGCATTTGATTATCTCCGACTTTATGTACGAGCCTAAGGTCGGCGACATTGTAGTTATTGAGGACTACTCTACCGCCCTCAAGAAGCCAATAATTAAAAGAGTAATTGCCACCGAGGGTCAAAAGATACGAATAGCTAAAGAAGGTATATATGTAGACGGTCGTTATTTACGAGAAGACTATGTATATACTTCACAAGAAGGCTACTACTATGATGTCAACCCATCGACGGCAATCTGGGAAAACGAAGCGGTAAAGGAAACGCTGAAGGTAGCACCTGGGTTATTCTACGAATTTGTTGTTCCCGAGGGTGAGATATTTGTAATGGGCGACCACAGAAACAACTCCACAGACTCAAGACATATTGGAACGGTGGACGAGGATGCTATGATTGGCAGAGTGGTTTTGCGCTTCTTCCCCTTTGATAAATTTGGCACCGTCAACAACTGACGAGAAAGGATAATATGGCAACTAATCCTATACAATGGTTCCCGGGGCATATGGCGAAAACCCGCCGTATTATGCAGGAATGCCTCCCACAGGTTGACCTGGTACTCGAGCTTTTAGATGCAAGAATCCCATACAGCTCAAGAAACCCCGAGATAGAAAAAATCCTCGGTGACAAGCCGAGAATAATTATTATGACCAAGGCGTCCCTGGCGGATGCTAATCTTTCGAGAGCCTGGGTAGAATATTATAAGAAGAAAGCTGTCACAACAGTCCTAATCGACTGTCTGTCGGGGCAAGGAATTGATGCCCTGTCCGAGGCGGTTAAAACCGTTATGGCAGAAAAATTAGAGCGCTACGCACAAAAGGGTATGCACGGCAGAAAGCTTAAGGCGATGATAGTTGGCATCCCTAATGTCGGAAAATCCTCGCTTATCAACCGTCTTGCCGGAGGCAAAAAGGCGAAGGTGGAAAATCGTCCCGGTGTCACCGTCAACAAACAGTGGGTACCCACCGATATCGGACTCGACCTTTTGGATATGCCCGGTGTACTGTGGCCCAAGTTTGAAGACGAAGAGGTTGGTCAAGTGCTGGCAATGACTGGTGCTATACGCGACCAGATTCTCGACATTGAGGAAATCGCTATGCTCCTGTGCGGCCGTCTTATGGAATATGCGCCCGAGTTGTTTATGACAAGGTACAAGCTCACCCCCGATGAGTGCGAGGGACTTGACTGCTATGACCTATTTAGACTGGTGGGAGCAAAGCGCGGCTTCCGCATTAGTGGTGGAGATATTGACCAGGATAGAACAGCAAAAATGCTGCTTGAAGAATTTAGAAACGGAAAAATCGGAAGAATAACTTTGGAGAGACCTTAAATGCCAAGCTTTGATTTTGAAAAAGAAAAATATGCTCTCGGTTACACAGCTGTATGTGGCTGTGACGAGGCTGGTCGAGGCCCTCTTTGTGGCCCTGTGGTAGCTGCGGCGGTAATTTTGCCTGTCGACTGTGTTATCGAGGGGCTTGATGACTCGAAAAAGCTCACAGAAAAGAAAAGAGAAAAGCTTTTTGATAAAGTCAAAGAGGTGGCGATAGCCTATGCAATTGCCGAGGCTACACCCGAGGAAATCGACCAGATAAATATACTAAACGCCTCCATGCTCGCTATGCGTAGGGCGGTTGAAGCGCTTTCGGTGAGGGCAGATTTTGCCCTAATTGACGGAAATTGCTCCCGAGGATTTAGTATTGACACACAGACGGTGATAAAGGGAGACAGCCTCTCCTACTCTATTGCGGCGGCATCTATTCTTGCCAAGGTTACCCGTGACAGAGGCTGCGTTGAGCTTGGCAGAATGTATCCAGAATATGGCATAGCAAAGCATAAGGGCTACCCCACCAAGGAACACATGGATGCGGTAAGGCAATATGGTCCTTCGCCAATTCATCGTCGTTCGTTCCTAAAATTCTTAGATAAAGATGCGGGTACTTAAAGTAGCCACAGATGAGCGTAGGCTTGGCGACTTTGGAGAAAAAGAAGCGGCTAAATTTCTACGCAAAGCGGGATATAAAATTCTCCACACCAACTATGTTGACCGCGGTCACGAGATAGATATAGTGGCACAAAACAAGGAATATCTCGTTTTCGTAGAGGTAAAGACTCGCGATATTTCAAAAAGCAACCCAAAAGAGCCTCGCCCCGCAAGTGCCGTAGATAAGAAAAAGCAGATGAGCATCATTTTGGCGGCAAAATATCTAGCCCTGACAGTTAAGGGCAAGAAAAAGCGCTTTGATGTCATCGAGGTATATGTGGACGGTAGTGGACCCTGTCCAAAGATAGTAGATATAAAGCACCTAATCGGTGCATTTAACTTTAACACAGCGACCATTTAGGTCATTTTTGAGGAAAATTATGAAATACATTAGCACAAGAGGAATAGATAAAGAGCGCGTTTCGTCTGCATTTGCAATAAAAAAAGGGTTGGCAGGCGACGGTGGACTTTATATGCCCGAGGAAATACCAAGCCTTGGGGATAAGGAGTTAAAGGAGCTTCTCCCTCTCTCCTACCCTGAAAGAGCGAGCAAAATTCTCGCAAAATTCCTGACAGACTATGAATATGACGAGCTGTTGGCTGACGCACAGGCGGCATACTCGAAAGAAAAATTCGGCCCTAATCCAACACCTATCACAGGTCTTGGTGAAAATATGTATATGCTGGAATTGTGGCACGGTCCTACCGCCGCTTTCAAGGATATGGCGCTCCAAATCATGCCCAGACTCTTTGTCAGGGCTCTACAAAAAACCGGAGAAGCTCGCCGTGCTATGATACTGGTAGCAACCTCCGGCGACACAGGAAAAGCGGCTCTTGAGGGTTATAAGGATGTAGAGGGCACCTGTATAAAGGTGTTCTACCCCACCGACGGCGTAAGCACGGTACAAAAGCTGCAGATGCAGACACAGGAAGGAAGAAATGTTTCTGTCGTCGGTATTCGTGGCAATTTTGATGATGCGCAAAGCGGAGTTAAGGAGATATTCTCCGACCCTAATATGGCGCGTGATCTAAATGAAAGCGGAATATTCCTATCCAGCGCAAACTCGATTAACTGGGGCAGACTTGTGCCACAGATAGTCTACTATATTTCGGCATACTGCGACCTCTTAAAATCGGGGGCTATTGCCGAGGGCGAGGTTATCGATGTAACAGTACCCACAGGAAACTTCGGCAACATTTTTGCGGCTTATATTGCTAAAAAAATGGGTCTTCCAATAGGAAAGCTTATTGTAGCATCTAACAAAAACAATATACTAACAGACTTTATCCGTACCGGTGTATATGACAAGAACAGAGAGTTCTACTCTACCATGTCACCCTCTATGGATATACTGATTTCCTCCAATCTTGAAAGACTCCTGTTTGTCACTCTTGGCGCACAAAAGACTCGCGGGTATATGCAGTCGCTCAAAGAGTGTGGTAGATACGAGCTTACAGAAGAGGACAGAGCCACAGCTTTAGCCGACTTTGTTGGCTACTATACCGACGAGGAAAAAACCTCGGGGACGATAAAGGATATTTATGAAAATAAAAACTGCCTTATCGACACTCATACGGCAGTAGCAGTCTATGCGGCTCGTTGCTATATGAACGAAAACAAGGCAGAGAGAAAGATGTTGACCGCTTCAACTGCATCCGCATACAAATTTGCTATGGATGTTTATCGCTCGCTTACCGAAAAGGAAGCCGTTAGTGATATAGAGGCACTCGCTGCACTCGCTACTCTCACCCACGTATCTATCCCCTACCCGCTTTTGGGACTTGACGAAAAAGTCGTCCTCCATGACGGTGTGATAGACAAAAACGATATGGCTAAGTCGGTCAGAGAATTTGCCAAGAATTAAAACTTGGGCTTAAATGTTGCACAGTTGGTGTTTGCGGAGCAATCTGCCTCGCGAGGACCAACGTAGATGCAACCGGCGTTACATTCGTTTACACCGCTGTGGTAAGTGCAGTTTTTAACGTCACAGTTAACGCCTTTGATGCGCTTTGCGCTATCGCACTCGCATCCTACATTCTTTTTTTCCATATCATATCTCTTTTCTGCAGACATTTGCCTGCAAAAGTAGTTTGTGCAGAGAAAAAGGCATTATACCATAAACGGAGAAAAAATTTTATGGCTTTGTTTGCACTTGCAGACCTGCACCTGTCTACCCTCGCCTCCACAAATAAATCAATGGAGGTCTTTGGCAACAGGTGGACCGACTATATGCTTCGCCTGAAAAACAACTGGACGAGACTCATCAGTGACGAGGATACGGTTATTATACCCGGAGATATTTCCTGGGCGCTCTCGCTGGAAGAATCGCTTAGCGATATGAAATTTATCGACCAGTTGCCCGGCAAAAAGATACTCGGCAAGGGAAACCACGATTTTTGGTGGTCTACTATGAATAAGCATACCGCTTTCTTCGAGAAAAACGGTATTAGTAGCATATCTTTTTTGTTCAATAACGCGCACGTTGTCGAGGATTTTATTATAGCGGGAACGCGTGGGTGGTATCAGGATGAGGACGCAAAAAACGCACCTGATAATGCCGACTTTGAAAAGCTTATAAACCGCGAGGCATTGCGCCTTGAAATGAGCCTGAAGGCGGCAGAGGTTCTAAAAGAAGAGCACTCTGAAAAAGAAATATTAGTCTTTATGCACTTCCCTCCCTATTGGAACGGAAAGGCTGTCGACGGACTTATTTCTCTACTACATAAATTTGATATTAAGAGGCTGTATTTTGGTCATATACACGGCAACTACACCTGTCCGCCCTCCTTCCTGTACGAGGGGATAGAAATGACACTTGTTAGTGCCGATTACCTTGGTTTTATACCAAAAATAATTAAATAACATTTTTTAATGCGCAATTAAATAAATATGTATTGACAAAATAAACAAGATGTAGTAAAATATATTGGCTAATTTGCAAAAAGAACGCATTTTATACCCACTTTAAAGATCAAAATAAAAATATATATCAACAGGAGAACAAAAAATGAGTCTTATCAAAAGCGAACTCACCGAGAAGAACGGTTATGTAATCGAGTTTTCGGTAGAGAGAGATGTTTATGCGAAGGCAGAGCAGGAAGCATACAAGAAGAATGTAAAGAGTATGAATGTTCCCGGCTTCAGAAAGGGAAAGGCACCCCTCTATGTAATCAAGACCTACTATGGTAAGGATGTATTCTTTGAGGATGCTATCAATGCTTGCATTCCCGAGGCGTTTGAGACCGCTATCAAGGAGGCTGGCTATGATGTAGTTGGCAACCCCAAGTTTGACCTTGTTTCTATGGATGGCGATATCGTACTTAAGGCAGAGGGCTTTGTTAAGCCTGTCGGCACTATCGAGGGCTACAAGGGCATCGAGGTAGAAAAGAGTGTTAAGGAAGTTACCGAGGCAGATATCGACGCAGAAATCGAGCGCGTAAGAGACAGAAACGCAAGATTTATCTCTGAGAGCGAGAACGCAATCGCAGACGGTGACACCGTAAGCCTTGATTTCGAGGGCTTTGTTGACGGCACCCCTTTCGAGGGCGGTAAGGGCGAGAACTACGAGCTTAAGATCGGTTCTGGCAGCTTCATCCCCGGCTTTGAGGAGCAGATCGTTGGACAGAAGATCGGCGAGGAGTTCGAGGTTAATGTTACCTTCCCCGCTGAGTATCACTCCGCGGACCTTGCAGGCAAGGCTGCCACCTTCAAGTGCACTGTTAAGTCTGTAAAGCAGCTTCCCGAGCTTGATGACGAGTTTGCAAAGGACGTTTCCGAGTTCGACACTCTTGACGAGTATCGTGCGGATGTAAAGGCAACCCTCACCAAGAAGAACGAGGATGCAGCAGAAAGAGATATGGAGAATAAGCTCGCTGAGAAGCTCATGGAGCTCCTTGTTGCAGATATTCCCGAGGTTATGTTCGAGCAGGAGACAGAGAACTTCCTTCGTGACTACGATACAAGACTCCGTTCTTCCGGTCTTGACCTTAAGACCTATATGCAGTACACCGGTATGACTCTTGACTCTCTTCGTGAGCAGTTCAGACCCCAGGCTGAAAAGCAGGTTAAGGTTAGACTCGCTCTTGAGGCTATCGCAAGAATCGAGGCTCTTGATGCTACCGACGAGGAGATCGACGGCGAGTACGAGAGAATCGGCAATGCTTATGGCGTAGCTGTTGAAGAGGTTAAGTCCATGATCCTTCGCGAGGATATCAAGGCAGACCTCGTTGTTGGCAAGGCTATGACTCTTGTTAAGGACAACGCAGTTGCTACCGAGCCCAAGGCAGAGACCGAGGCTTAAGCGAAAGAATAAATTTCATGCATAAAAAATCAGCCGATAGTCTATCATTGATTGTCGGCTGATTATAAAAATATGGAGGTAAATACAATGGCATTAGTTCCAAACGTAATTGAACAGACCCCCCACGGTGAGAGAGCCTACGATATTTTCTCAAGACTCCTCAATGACAGAATTATCATACTTGCAGACGAGGTAAATGATGTTACCGCATCCCTCGTTGTTGCACAGATGCTCTTCCTCGAGGCACAGGATCCCGACAAGGACATCTATTTCTACATCAATAGCCCCGGCGGATCTGTTTCCGCAGGTTTTGCTATTTATGACACTATGAACTATATCAAGTGTGATGTATGCACCATTTGTATGGGTATGGCGGCATCTATGGGTGCTTTCCTGCTCTCTGGTGGTACAAAGGGCAAGAGAATGGCTCTGCCTAACGCAGAGATTATGATTCACCAGCCTCTTGGCGGCACTCAGGGTCAGGCATCGGATATCAAAATCCACGCCGACCACATTCTTCGCACCCGTGACAAGCTCAACAGACTCCTCGCAGAGCATACCGGTCAGCCCCTTGAGGTTATCGAGAGAGACACCGAGAGAGATAACTATATGAGCGCCGATGTGGCTGTTGCCTACGGACTTATCGACAAGGTTATCAGCAAGAAGGACAGATAAATGGCAAATAGCAAACTTCGTTGTTGCTCTTTCTGTGGAACTAACGAGCACGAGGCTGCGGTTCTTATCCCCGGTATGGACGGTAAGGCATATATATGCGATCAATGTATAGGCGTATGTAGTGACTTTATTGATATGCATTTTCCCGACCCCGAGAGAAGTGTAGACGTAAATAGCGAGGAACTGACATTCGCGACTCTTCCCCGCCCCACCGAGATTAAGGCTATGCTCGATGAGCACGTTATCGGTCAGGATGGAGCAAAGCTCGCCCTTGCGGTAGCGGTGTATAACCACTACAAGAGAATACTCACCCTCGATGAGAGAGAAAAGAGAAAGAAAAAGGGCGAAAGTCTTGATGACGAGATAGAAATACAGAAGTCTAATGTACTCTTGCTTGGCCCTACCGGTGTTGGTAAAACCTATCTTGCCTCCACACTTGCAAAGAGCTTTAAGGTCCCCTTTGCGATAGCCGATGCTACCACTCTTACCGAGGCGGGATATGTGGGCGAGGATGTTGAGAATATACTTTTGCGACTTATACAGGCGGCGGATTTTGATATCGAGCGTGCTGAGCGTGGTATTATCTATATCGACGAGATAGACAAGATATCCAGAAAGGGTGAAAATCGCTCTATAACCCGTGATGTATCGGGCGAGGGTGTACAGCAGGCTCTTCTAAAAATCCTCGAGGGTACAACCGCAAATGTGCCTCCACAGGGCGGTAGAAAGCATCCCAACCAGGAATTTATCCAGATAAACACCAAGAACATTCTCTTTATTTGCGGTGGTGCCTTTGACGGTATCGAGAGTATTATCGAAACGAGAAAGGGCTCGCAGCAGATAGGATTCTCCACCGAAAAGTCCACAAAGAGAGAAAAGGTGGAGCGCGGCGTATATCGTGATGTAGAAGCGCACGATATAGTAAAATACGGTCTTATCCCCGAGCTTGTGGGTAGACTACCTGTAATAGTGGCTCTTGATAATCTTGACGAGGAGGCGCTTGTTAGAATTATAAGAGAACCTAAAGGCGCTCTTTATAAGCAATATCAAAAGCTCTTCGAGCTTGATGGAATTGAGCTTGAGTTTGAGGATGAAGCATTCCGTGCAATAGCACACCTTGCCATAGAGAGAAATACCGGTGCAAGAGGCCTTCGCTCGATAGTAGAGGGCATCATGCTTAAACCGATGTACGAGCTCCCCTCGGACAAGAGTGTTAAAAAGGTAATTGTTACAGCAAAATATGTAAAGGGTGAAGAGCCCCTTACATTAATAAAAGAATAAAAAGAAACCGAAGAATAGCAGGTGGTAAGCCCCTCCGCTGTCCTTCGGTTTTTCTTATATTGTAAAGTATAGTATACAAAATACCTCGAAAAGTAAACCAAACTTTGCTTTTTAGACAAAGGTCACTAATGCATTACTTTTCCTGGCTCTTGCGATATGCCAGGGGGCTTGTGCCCATATACTGCTTGAATATCTTGTGGAAGTAGTTTGCGTTACAGAATCCGATAATGTCGGCAATCTCTGCCATAGGGATATCCAAGGTTGTAAGCAGGCGCATAGAATGGTTGATGCGCAGGCCGTTTATATAATCTATGGGGGTCTTGCCTATACTGTCCTTAAACATTTTGGTAAAGTAGTCGGCGGAGACATTTATCATCTTCGCGAGCTCTTCTATATATATTTTTTCCTTAAAATGCTCGGCTATATAGGTGATTACAGGGCGCAGACGAAGAACATTGTGATATACTATGCGGTCGGACTCGTCCTTGGAGCCACACCAGAAGCGCAAAAGCGCCGCCATCATAGAGTATATATTTGCTCTTATGGGGAGCTTGTAGCACAAATCCTTGATAGAATACTCCTCATAGGACTCCTGCATCAGCTTGCGTAGTACAGGGCAAAGAGGATGTCCCTCGGAGAATACTATCACCTTGTTTTTGGACTGGACCTCGAACATATAGAATATTTCTGCATCGAAGTTTTCAAGATTTTCGCCAATGATTGCGGCATCAAACATCATACCCCTAACCGTTGCAGGACCATTTACAGAATCAACGCGGAACACCATTCCCGGGGGAACATAGAATATGTCGCCCATAACTGCCCCTACGATTTCGGTGCCTATCTGCACCATTACCTCGCCCGAGGTTACCTCAACTATCTCCATAGAATTGTCGTGGCTTCGAGCATATATTACTCTACCATCGGCAGACTCTCTATACATTGAAAATGGAAACTTTGTTTCTTTAGCCTTCATAAAACTGCTCCTTAAAATGTTTATAAAGCATTTTGCTATTAATAGAAGGTTGCAACCTCCTGCTGGGGCTTCTCTGCTCTCTCTATTTTCTCAACAGTAAGAACCGGGCCCTTTGCTCGATAGAGCTTAGAATACTCTTCCTTGATTTTTCCCTCGACTATTACCCAATCTCGGGTAGCAAGGTGAAGAGTTCCCATCCCCTTTGCTACAACACCGCGGTAGGCGATATCCGCCTCACAGCAGGTCATAATATGTCTGCCTATGGCAAACTGGTCGGCGGGGATAGAGGGGTCAAGGGCTACTATACCCTTAAATCTTATGGTTTTGCCGCTATACTTTTCAAATTCCTCGCTCATATCACGATAGAATATTGCAAAGTCCTCGTCCTTGATGTCGATGACGGGTGCATTTATATCATAGGGCAAGGGGTCTTCGATTTCGTCAAACTCAATCTCGCCCTCGGTATCCTCGTAGCAAATATTTGCCCTCTTGGATATGCCTCTGACAATCTTGTGCATCTCCATTTTGTCATACTCGGGCTTTACCCTATTGAAAAGAACCATCTCACAGCTGGTAAGCTTATCAACCATAAGCTGGCGCATATTTGCATTATAGGTAAGGACGGTGGTAGAGTCGATAATCAAAATCTCCTGATATACCATCCATCCATCAGGAAGAGCAGCATAGAAGCTCTCGAGCGACCACATACCGTTGTATTCCACAACGATAACCTCGGCTCCCGCTCTCTTTGCCATTGCGTTAAGTCTGTCGGGAGTCAGGCTCTGTTCGTCATCGAAAGAGGAAAAACTGACATTTTCACCAAGCTCCTCGGGGTCAAACTCTTCCTCGCCCTCTTCACAGCTAATTATAAGATATTTGCGCTTGCCGTCATTGAAGTTGGGGTCTTTCATCGTATCCTTGATGAAGCTTGTCTTGCCCGCTTCAAGAAAGCCTGTAAACAGATATACCGGTACTTCCTGTGCCATCTTAATTTCCTCCGATGCCAAATGCCTTGGCAATTTTTGCCTTATCTATACCCGCGCCAATAACACAAAGTCTACCTATGGTAGAGGCGGTGCCAATTCTTACGTCAGGCTCGCCGGGTACATAGTCAAAGTGTATCCACTCGCCATCTGTGCCCTCGACAATACCCTTTGCGCGAAGTACCATACCGAAGTCCTCGTCCTCGATAAAGGATTCAAGCACCTCTTTGATAGTCTCAGGGGTGAATTTTTTGGTGGTTTCTACACCCCAGCTGGTGAATACGTCATCTGCGTGATGATGGTGATGGCCGTGACCACCGCAACCGCAGGAGCACTCTTCGTCGTGCTCGTGGTGGTGCTCATGGCAGTGGCACTCTTCGTCGTGCTCGTGGTGGTGCTCGTGGCAATGGCACTCTTCGTCGTGCTCGTGATGGTGCTCATGGCAGTGGCACTCTTCGTCGTGCTCGTGGTGGTGCTCATGGCAGTGGCACTCTTCGTCGTGTTCGTGG
>JAZSMN010000231.1:0-2973 GCA_045535925.1 Eubacteriales bacterium | reverse complement strand
AGCGTTATGCTCGAGCCTATGAGTGCATACGAAAGAAGAATTATTCACTCCGAGATTCAGGGCATAGAGGGTGTTTCCACCAACTCTATCGGCTCGGACAACAACCGTAAAATAGTCATCTACCTGACCGATAAAAAGCCCGAGGGCATTTTTGAGGAAAATGACGAGGTAGAGGCAGAGGATATTTCTGTCGAAAACACCCAAGAGACGGCTACCGAAACCGACTTCGAGGTGGAAATTGAGGTAGAGGCTACCGCAGAGGTAGACGAAGCCCTCTGATGCGACAGGGAGTAATTTGTGCTATCTCAACCCCACCCGGAAAGGGTGGGGTTGCGGTTATCCGTATGTGTGGCGAGGGTGCCTTTGATATTATAAGAGAGGTCTTTTCCCCTTTGTCGGGGAAAGCGCCCACCGACTACCCACCAAGGACACAGATATACGGATATATCGTTGATGGCGAAGAAAAAATTGACGATGCCCTTGTGACACTCTTCCCCTCCCCAAACTCCTACACGGGGGAAGAGACGGTGGAGATAAGCTGCCACGGAGGACTGCTCGTAACAAGAACTGTACTGGAAACTTTAATTACCCACGGTGCACTCTATGCCGAGGCGGGAGAGTTTACAAGACGCGCCTTTATTAATGGCAAGCTGAGTCTTTCCGAGGCCGAGGCGATAGGCACTCTGCTTGAAGCGAAGAGCCGTGAGCAATTGCGTCTGTCCTCTCGCCCCTCAAGAGAGCGCCTGGCGAATAGAATAGCATCTATAAGGGAAGCTCTGACAGAGCTTATGGGCTCTATATATGCGAGGATAGACTATCCCGAGGAGGACTTAGGCGAGTTTACCGACGAGGAAAGCATAAAGGAGCTAAAAAGAATTTATGCCGACCTATCGTCGCTGATAAACACCTACCGCACAGGAAGAGTTATAACCGAGGGAATTGCCACGGTAATCTGCGGAAAGCCCAATGTGGGAAAAAGCTCACTCTACAACCTCCTAACCGGCGAGGATAGTGCCATAGTAACCGAAATCGAGGGTACTACCCGCGACCTTCTCGAAAAGTCGGTGCCTCTTGGCAGAGTTATGCTTAACCTGACTGACACGGCAGGAATTAGAGACGGCGACTGCATTGACAAGGTGGAGAAAATCGGTATTTCTCGCTCAAGAGAAAGAATTGCAGAGGCGGACCTGGTGCTCGCTGTCTTTGACCTTTCACGCGATGTGGATGACAAGGACCGAGAGCTCATATCGCTTTTGGATACGGCCAGTGCCACTAAAATATGTATACTCAACAAGGCTGATGCCCAGGGTGGCGAAGGCTTTGACGAGGTGACGGCACACTTTGAATATACCGTCACTCTCTCGACCGAGGGGGATAGGGATGGGGCTATTTCTACCCTTTCAGACCTTATTGACCGCCTTTTCACCGACGAGATGATAAGCCCTGGAAGGGATGCCATTGTATCCTCTGCACGCCAGCATTCCTCGCTTTGTTCGGCGCGAGGTTATATTCTCTCGGCGATAGAGGCATACGAAAGCGGCCTCCCTGCCGACCTTGCATCCTCGGATATAGAACTTGCCATTGGTGCTATCGGCGAGCTTGACGGCCGAGGTGTCAGCGAAAGTGTGGTCAGCGATATCTTCTCGCGTTTTTGCGTGGGCAAGTAATCGCTCTCGCCCCATTCTTGGTGGAAAGTCCATACGGCTGTCTAAATTTCGAGGCAATAAAATAGAAGTATTCATACCCTGTTATACCCCCGTAACAAGCGAGATTCCCACCTCTTTCATCACCTCGAAAAGCATACCGAGGGCTATCCCACAAAAGAGGAGCAGCAAGGCTCCAATTATTCTGTTTATCATCATTCACCTCCGATATTATTTTGCACAAAGCTAGAAATTTAATACGGAAAAGGAGGCTTATGGAAAACAAAAGATTTACAAAAAACGACAATGGCTTTACCTGTGTTGCCTGTGGCAAAGAGGTTTTGCCCCTTGGATATACCTCGCGCAATCACTGTCCTTTTTGCCTCTGTTCGCTCCATGTGGATATCAACCCCGGTGACAGGGCAAACCCCTGTGGAGGAATTTTGCGACCGATAAAAACCGAGCCCGACCCTAAACGTGGCTTTGTAATTATCCACAGATGCGAAAAGTGTGGACAGACGGTCAGAAACAAGGCGGCCCACGAGGCAAAGGTGCAGCCCGATGACACCGACTTAATTATCCGCCTGTCGGTAGGCAATTATTAAGTGCATAGTTATAAGAGCTGTACTAACTCTCACTATAAGATGCGACGCAGATTTAAATAGTAAATGTGCATACAATTTAAATAACATATTTGCGTACAAATTAAATAGCAAAAAGCTCCAACCTCTCGGTTGGAGCTTTTCATTTGCTTTTGTTTTAAATTAAAACTCAGTTGCTTTTTGTTTTAACTTAAAATTAATTTCTTTTTCGGTTATTTATATCAGGAACCTTGATTACTTATTTGCAAGCCAGACCAAAACAGCGACAGCAATAGCCACCGATACAAAACCTATTATCAAAGCAGGGATAGTAGAGCCCTTCTTCTTTAGGTCTGCCGGTGCATCCGAGGTGGGTGTGGAGGATGGGGGGATAAGGTGAGCTGCACGCATAGCACGGACTATCGACTTGTAAAGAAGGAGCACAGCTCCTCCGTTAAAGAGGCACTTTGCAAAATTAAAGGGCAGGAGCATGGTGGGAATAAGGGTAATAACATATTCGCTTGTAGCACCTGTATAAAGAGGGGTAATCAATATATTTAGAGGCATCATAATTGCGGTAACCGCTATCACCGCAGAGTAAATGCCTATAATTGCAAAGGTAAAATTCTATTTTCTAAAATAGATAAACGAGGCGATAAAGGAAAAGGCGGCAGAGGAAGCAAAGTCCATAATAAAGCCCCAAATACCCGTACCGCTATACAAAAAGCTGAAGAGAGAGGATATAAGCG
>JAZSMN010000260.1:0-11822 GCA_045535925.1 Eubacteriales bacterium | reverse complement strand
GTGCTATATTGGAGTCAAGGTCAATTCTTGCACCTGCGTAGTCACTTGAATAGAGCGATTCGTCGGTGTACTTCCACATGCTGCCGCCCTTTTGGTAAATCATATACTCAAGAGCGCTGATATATGTAACACCGATATTCATATTATTAGACTGAAGAACAGGGAGTATCGAAAGCAAATCATCCCAGGACTCGGGTACTTCCTGGCCAAGCTCGGCAAGAACGTCCATACGATAGAACATCATTGCGAAGCTCATAGTATCCGGAATTCCATAGGAAACGTCAAGCAGGGTTACGGTATCCATTGCTGCATCAGCGAAGTTTTCTGCTATCACCTCGCTGAAGGGACGAGAGGTAAATGTAAGATTTTCCTCACCCTTGTAGGTGGTGGTATTCTCGATGGATCCGTCTGCGTTTTTGTAAGTATAGTAGGTAGTATTGAAGTATTCGTTGTTCTCTTCCTTCCAGTTGTCTGTAACCTTTGCGTTACCGCTGATACCGACAACGGCATCACGAATAGCATAGTTAATTACGTCCGCGGAGCCAAGACCCATATATACGTCGGGGCCCTTGCCGGAAAGAATAGAGGGAAGAAGAGTACCACCCGTTACGAGTTTAAGCGCTACGGCAACACCAGTGCTGTCGGTGAAGCTGCCGTGTGCGTCTATCATTGTACGCCAAATCTGCGACTGGTCACGACCAGATGCAAGCCATACATCGATAGTAGGAGTGTTTTCGTCGGGCACGGTGGTAAGTCCCATCTGATCGTAGTCGGTAAAGAAGGACGCGAAGAAGGAACAAATCTCAAACCAAAGGCTCTCGAAGAAACCAGCTGTTGCAGCGGGAAGCTTGGAGATGTCGCAAACCGCGGAGGAGCCATCGGAGGTAGTAGGAATTACCCAGATGGAGTCGACGGTTATCGAGCTTGCCTTGGAGGAGTTGATCCAAGTACCAAGAGTACCGAGATAGGACTTGAGTGTGGACATGTTTGCAGCGATATTCTCGCCCTTGTCCTTACCCATTGTGTGGAGCAGAACCGCGATGGTCTGCAGGGTTGCAATATGAGAACCGTTTGTACCACAGAGCTCCTGAAGACCGTTCTTAACGTCCATAAGCTCGAGCGCCTGCTCAAGAAGATCAACGAGAACGTCAGGCATAGCCTCTGCGAAGCCGTAGTCACGATATTCGTCAGGCTCGGTACCTGTGAGCTGGAGTATACGAAGGTAGCACGCGTTGATGACGTTAAGGCTATCCTCTACTCTCTTTATGTAGTTTTTCAAAGTACCAAGCGAACACTCAAGGTACAGTGTATATTCAACGCCCTCTTCGAAGTAGAACATGAAGGGCTGCTGGTCCTTCAAGCCAACGAAGGTAGACTGCCATCCATCGTTATACTGGAACTCGGCATCATAAGCCTCAAGGAAGGGCGCGGAGGGAGTTTCACCGTAGTGACCGCCAGACAGCTTTACTGTACGGCAGACATACATACCCTGCAAGGCAACCTGCTTAAAGCGCATCGCAAAGTTGTAAAGACCGCTCTCGCTAACCTTGAACTTGTAGGCTGCCCACTGTCCAACAGCGCTGTAACTGTTTTCGCCAATTACGTTGTAAATCTGTGCGCTGGGAGAAATGGGGGTGTTGATAGCAGAGGTGTTGTCATTGGTGGGGGCAACAGAAGAGTCCGAAATAAGATCGGGGAACTCTGCCTGAATCTCAACGATGCTACCATTTACAGCAGGCTTGTAGCCATTTGCCTTGTACTGTGCGAGCATCTGTTCATAAGTGAGAATGCTGTTGGTATTGGTAGCGGGAATGAGCTCGATGGATTTGATAATCATGGGCTCGCGCTTTGCCTCAAGGGTTATGGTACGGGTACCCTCTGCCATAAAGAAGGAGAAATATCCGCTGTAATAACCGGTAGCATCAGCGAGGTAGTACTCATTCCAATTGGGAAGCTCTACATAGCCAGGAGCCATGGAGTTTCCGTTTATATCCTGAGAAAGTGTGTAGGTGGTAACGGTCTTATAGCCGTTAACAACCTCGGTAACTATCTTGAGATATGCGCTTTCGGTCTGCTTGTATTCAACATCGTAAGAATCCTGTGCACCAGGAACCGCAACAGGATCGGAAACCGAGATGTTGTCATACTTCCAGTTCTTGTTAAAGCTAACTGTGCTGACTTGAGAGAAAGGCACTCTTCCGTCGATAAGCAGCTTTCTCTCAATGGAAGAGATGCTACTCTCGGAAGTTTTTACATCAAAATACTCGATTTTGATAAAGTAGAGTCCGACCTGCTTCTTGGATAAGGTAACCTGCCAGGTAACGGAACCAGTAGCGGGGAGATAAATAGAGGTCTCCTCGTCTTCTGCTCCAAAGTTGATCCAGGAGTCGGGATACTCGGACTTAGCATTCTGGCAATATTCGCTCTCGGAAACCTTCTGTCCATCGGTTGTAGAAAGAACGTCCACAACAATGGTAGAAAGATTTGACGAGTCGAATTCAGCATAGTTTGCCATATAATCTTCGTAGGAAAGTGTACCTACAAGCGACTCCATCTCTTCAAGGGTGGACGCGGAGAAAGGATTTTTCTCACTGGGGTCAACCTTGATAGAGGCGGCAGAGCTGCTGAAGCCAAAAACGCCAAGCAGGAGTGTTACAGAGAGAATCAAACAAATTACTCTCTGCATGCTTTTGTTCTTCATGTTCTGAATTCCTCCAAAAATAAATTTATACTCGGGCGCCGTGGCCATAAGGCCGGCGATACTATCACCGTGAGACCTGTGCTCGTTTTGAGACCTCAAGGTGATACTATCGCCTGTGGAACCTTTTATATACGCACAAATTATAGCACACGCGGTGAAAATTGTCAATAAAATAAATACGTGGGCATGTGCGCATTTTTTATAATATTGTAGCAAGAGCACAAAAAGAACAAATTATTATGTAAACAATTATTTACACAGATAAAAATTATTTTTCGGGTAAAATCAATTCGGTTAATTGCAGTTTAACTGTTTTGCGGGATTTTGACCGGGATTTGCCGCACTCGTTCGCGGTGTTAAGATGTATTTAACTATAAGGATTGATTATTTTGCGTTTTTTTAATGATAATATCCTTTTATAACTATTGCACAAAAGTTTGGACAATTTTTCTACACATAAATTTTGCTGGTGGGAGGGGTTGCATTTGTAGAATTGGGTGTATTTAACCCGATTTTACAAATATGTAATGCTTTGAAGGGTGATTTTTGGTTCTTTGATATAGGTATTTTTGACAGAATTTCTCTCTCAAAAAACAAAAAATGAACTCCTAAAACACCGATTAGAGCATCGATTTTTTAGGAGTTTTTAGGTTGATTTATTGTTTATTTTCGATTGATTCTAAGTAAATTTTCAGGTTATTTTTAAACAAATTTTTTGGTTAATTTTGACCAAAATTTTACCAGCTTTTAGGTGAAAATTCCACTGGTGTTTTTCTTGATTTTGCTTTATTTTATAGTTGTTATGCTGTCTTAAATGATGCAATCATTATACTATTTTTAGCAAATAAAGCCACCAGCTATAACTACACCGCCCTTGTAAAGCACGGCTGATTGACCCGGTGCCACAAGTCCAAAATGCTCACAAAGCTCCAGGCGGCAGGTGTCATCACCATGGAAGTGGGCGATAGCCTTAACCTTTTTGGCACGGTAACGAAGCTTAACGTGTACCTCGGTGGATGTGGGTGTTTTTGGCTCAGTCATACCTGAAAAAATCATCTTCTCTACATCTATCATTTGTGTAGGTTCTATCTCTTTTGACAGGGTAACAGTATTATTATCCCTATCAATCTTGCTAACAAAAGCGCGATAGCCAAGGGCGATGCCAAGACCTTTTCTCTGCCCTACGGTGTAGTGGATTATACCTTTGTGCCTACCGAGGATGTTACCCTGTTCGTCTATAAAATTGCCCTCGTTAAAACTACCAAGCATATTTTCGATATATCCGACATAGTTGTTATCAGGGATAAAGCATATCTCCTGGCTTTCACCAATATTCTCTGGCACTATTCCCTCTTCTACAACTCGAGCTGTTACATTTGTCTTTACCTCGTCGAAGAGGGGGAGGACTAACATAGATAGGATATCCTGTCCAAGGCGATAGAGCATATAGGTCTGGTCCTTGTCCCCATCCAGCGACTCGGCAAAGGCAAATCTGTTTTCGCCGTCATCTATTCTCTCTACAATTTTCGCATAGTGGCCTGTGGCAATTTTGTCAAAGCCGTTTTTGCGAGCAAAATCGCAAAGTAGTCTAAACTTAACTTCCCTGTTACAAACAATGCAGGGGTTTGGTGTTCTACCCTTCGCGTATTCCTCAACAAAGTTTCTCTTTACATTCTCGGCAAAGAGGTCCCTACCATCTATTTCATATAAAGGTATTCCAAGCTTTTCGGCAGCAGAACGGGCGGGCTGTGAGTCAGTGTGCTCGTGCATAAGGATAACCGCACCTGCGACCTGGTGTCCCTGCTCCATTAGTTTTAGTGCTGCGAAGCTACTGTCAATACCTCCGCTCATTCCAACTAAAATTTTCATATTTTCTACAGTAAAATCGTTCCGTTATCTTTATTTTCTACCATTTTCAGGCTTTTTTCGACTTTTTAGTTCTATACTATTCCGTTTTAGTAAAATTGGGCACTTGCACAAAAAGTGCGGAGTGCCCTATAAGATATTATTCCTCGTCCTCGTCAGACTCGGGAAGTTCGAAGTCGATAGGTCTACCAATTTTGTTGTAGTAATCGGCAATTGCGTGCTTAACAGCTTCCTCTGCAAGAACAGAGCAATGCACCTTTACAGGAGGGAGTCCGTCAAGAGCCTCCACAACAACCGAGTTTGTAAGAGCAAGAGCCTCGCTCACCGAGCGGCCCTTTATAATCTCGGTCGCCATCGAAGAGGTTGCAATAGCAGCACCACAACCAAAGGTCTTGAATTTGCAATCGGTTATAATATCATTTTCATCAATCTTGAGATATATTCTCATTATATCTCCGCACTTGGCGTTTCCTACTGTGCCTACGCCAGAAGCATCCTCTATCTCACCCACATTGCGAGGGTGGGTAAAATGGTCCATTACCTTTTCGCTATATTGCATTGTTGTTTCCTCAATTCTTGATTTTTATATGGTCCTCCCAAAGCGGACTCAGGTTGCGAAGTCGCTCTATGATAGGGGGAACAGTTTCTATAATGTAGTCAATATCCTCGTCGGTGGTATCGTGGGACAAGGAGAATCTTATCGAGCCGTGTGCCTTCTCGTGGGGTACACCTATCGCAAGAAGAACGTGCGAGGGGTCAAGCGAGGCCGATGAGCAAGCCGAGCCCGTGGAGGCACAGATGCCAGCCGCGTCGAGCATCATAAGTATGCTCTCGCCCTCGATAAACTCAAAACCGATGTTGACGTTTCCTGCAAGTCTTTGCTCTCTGCTTCCGTTAAGCTTGGAGTATGGGATTTTGGTAAGCTCGGTAATAAGCCTATCTCTCATACCCCTAACCCTATCAAGTTCGGGTATGCGCTCTACTGCAATCTCGATAGCGCGAGCAAGTCCGACAATGTATGGCAGGTTTTCGGTTCCGCCACGACGACGGCGCTCCTGCCCACCTCCGTCAATAAGGTTGTCAATAACAAGTCCGCGACGGATATAGAGAAGTCCTATGCCCTTGGGTGCGTGAATCTTGTGTCCCGACATAGCGAGCATATCCACTCCAAGAGTGGAAAGGTCTATTTCCACATTTCCAACAGCCTGTACCGCGTCGGTAAACATTAGTGCACCGTGGGAGTGAGCAATCTCTGCTATTTCCTTTATGGGCTGGATGGTTCCAATCTCGTTGTTTGCGAACATAACTGCTACCAGTGCGGTGTTGTCGGTCACTGCCTCGCGAAGCTCGTCCATATCTACGATACCCCCGGAGTCGACTCCTACATAGGTTACCTCATAGCCCTCGCGCTCAAGTGCCTTGCAGGTATGAAGGACCGCGTGGTGCTCTATCTTTGTGGTGACTATATGGTTTCTACCCTTGCGCTTGCACATCGAGGCGGCGCCCTTTATCGCCCAGTTGTCGCTCTCGGTACCACAGGAGGTGAAGTATATTTCATTCGAGCGACATCCAAGCGCCTTCGCTATTCTATCTCTTGCACAGTCGAGAAGATTTTTTGCCTCATATCCCTTGTCGTGCTGGCTGGAGGGGTTGCCCCAAGCTAATTCAAAACAAGGCTGCATTTCCTCGACAACTTCCCTGCTAACCGGGGTAGTTGCCGCGTTATCTGCATATACAAATTTTGCCATAAATTATTCCTCTATTTTTTAGGGCCACATTATGTGGCATATTCTTTTTTTAAGCTTAAAAAAGCCGTAATTTTGCATCGGTATTTATTGTATACTATTTTTGTGTAGATTTCAAGTAGTGTATCGAAAAAGCTCTACTATAAATGTTAATTTTTTATGAACAAAGAGGTTTGTTCGCTTTAAAATGAGGTATATATTTGCTTATTGTTGACAAAATTATAAATATTATTTATAATACTTTGTGTTGAAGTATTCATACAGAAAGCGAGAACATTATGTTTAGTATAGGAATAGACCTGGGTGGAACCAATATTGCCATAGGTCTTTGCGACGGGGAGCTTAATATTGTCGACAAGGTCTCGGTGCCTACCCATAGAGAGCGCGACGCAGAAGAAATTGTAAAGGATATGGCTCTCTTCACTATGAAAATAGTCGAGAGAAATGGTCTGAAGGCCGAGGATATAGCCTATGTGGGCATTGCGGCGCCCGGCACTATCAACTCGGAGAGCGGCATTGTAGAGTACTGTAACAATATTAAAATGCTGGACTTCCCTCTTGTCGAACGCTTTAAGAAATACTGTCCTATCGGCAAGGTGTATATAGCAAATGATGCCAATGCGGCGGCACTTGGTGAGTCGCTCGCCGGCTCGGGCAAGGGTGCGCCTACCTTAGTTATGATAACCCTCGGTACAGGTGTTGGCGGCGGTGTTATACTGGATGGCAAAATCTTCGCGGGTGGACAAAGTCCTGCGGGCACAGAGCTTGGGCACACGGTCATAGTAGCAGGTGGCAGACAATGCTCCTGTGGCAGACGTGGATGCTGGGAGGCATATTCTTCGGCTACTGCTCTTGCAGAAATGACGCGAGAGAAAATGAAGGAGCTTGACGATGGTGGTATCCCCTCGTTGCTCTTTGACGAAGAGAAAAAGAGTGGCAAGGTTTCTGCACGCACAGCATTTGACGCAATGAAGAAGGGCGACAAGGTCGCAAAAAAGATTGTCGACGATTATATCGAATATTTGGCGGTAGGTATTACTAATATGATAAATATCTTCCAGCCTCATATCCTCTCTATTGGTGGTGGCGTATGCAACGAGGGAGAGAACCTGACACGACCGCTTATAGAGATTGTAGAGCGCGAGCAATACACGAGGAATAGCCCTAAGAAGACAAGGATTGTCATAGCATCGCTTGGAAACGATGCAGGAATCATTGGTGCGGCGGGTCTTGGTAGATAAAACATGTCAAAAACTCTACACGGGTAGGGGTTTGTCAATAAAAACGGGGACGGCATTGCTTATTTGCTGGGCCCCGTTTTTTCAGCTTCAGGTCGCTTTATTAACAGAACATTAAAATATTGTTTAAGTTTTATTATTGAAGAAGGAGCTAAAATAATATAAAATATAGTAGTAAAGTTATAGCTGTGCCGTCCAGGGCGCAGAGGAGGTAAATTTGAATAGACTGATATCTATTTTACTTATATTATCATTGCTTGTGGGGTGTATGTTTGCTCTCATATCCTGCGGGACAACACCGCCAGACGGTGAGAACCCAGGCGAAAATCCCTCGCCAGAGACCCCAGCAGGACCCACGATTAGGATACCAGAATATGGTGGCTGGGACAGGGGCACGGTGGCCTTCACCGAGCTTGCTTACAGCCGTCCTTTGGTCGATGTAATTCTCGAGGACTTTGGCTCGACGACAACGGCGATAAAAGAAAACACAGAGAGCTTTGAGAGTCAGGTACAGATGATTGAGGCGCTTGAAGATGGGTATGAAAACTATTTTGCTATGTACTCTCTTACCGAGATTTACACCTCCAAGGACTCTTCCAACGCATTTTGGCAGACGGAGCACGAGTATCTTGCCACAAGATATTCTGAATTTTCCAAGGCAGTTGAGGACCTCTATGTAGTAGCGGTATAATCCGAGCATCGCACTCGTTTTGAGGATGAATACTTTGGCGCCTCGCTCGAAAAATATGTGGATGGCGGTATATACACCGAGGAGCTTGTAGACCTGTTGGCACAAGAGGCACAGCTTGAGGCACAAAACCGCGCGATATCCACCGCAAATGTGGAAATCGAATACAGAATTGGCAAAAAGACCTTTACAGGCACTATCGACAATGTGCTTGAAGAAATAAAGGAAGAGTATGGCGAAAAGTCCTCTGCCTATGCCAATGCACAGACGGCTTGCGTGCAGATATTCGAGACAAAAAAGGTGAAAATACAATCTGAACTGTTTGTGGAGCTGGTAAAGGTCCGCTCGCTTATTGCAGACGAGATGGGTGTCGACAGCTATATAGAGATTGGATATGAAAACAACGGTCACGACTACTCACCCGAGGAAATGCTGGACTTTTTGGATGATATAAAGGAAATTTATGTCCTTTATCTTAAGCTTTGGTATTCCAAATTCGAGTCTGATGTAAACACAGAATTGTCCAAGGATCAAAGCTATATAGACACGGTAAACAGGCTTGGAAGCCTTTATAAAGAAAAGGACGCAGAGCTTTATGATATATACTCATATATGCTTTATTACGGTCTTTTTGATATAGCTCCCAAGTCGGAAAATCGCTTTAACGGCTCCTTTGCCACCTATATTGATACAAACGAGTCGCCCTTCCTCTTTATGACCGCGGACAATAAGCAATATGACTATCTAACACTGGCGCACGAGTTTGGCCACTTTGCAGATATGTATATAAATGGCGGAAGCGGAAGCTCGATTGACCTCTCTGAGGTGTCGTCGCAGGGACTTGAATACCTGACTATGGCGATGCTTGGCGATGTTATGGAGAGCGACAGGCACAGTGTCCTTGTAAACAAGGCTATGGATGATGCGATAAATACGATAATGTTCCAAGGATTTTATGCTATGTTTGAGCATCTTGTCTACGAGCTTGAATACAGCGAGATAACAAGAGAGAGGCTGGACGAATGCGTGGCAGAGGCCTGCAGAAAGGTATTTGGAGCTTCCTTTAGCGGCTTTGATACCCTGGATATCACTATGATAGTGCATATTATCGAATATCCCTTCTACGTTCAGTCCTACTGCACTTCCTTGGTTTCGGCCCTTGACATATATTATATGGAGATTAAGGAAGAGGGGGCAGGCTTTGCGGCATATAAGGCGATGCTCTCTAAGATTGGCGAGGGACTTAGCTTTGTCGAGACCTTGACCGAGGCGGGTATAAAATCACCTCTATCTAAGGGTGCACTCTTAGGCCTTGCGGACGACATCCACTATTACTACTTTGGCAAGCCCTTTACCGAGAGTGATAGCGGTAATAACGCAGCGTAAAGGACTATAGTTTTAACTAATTTGGCTTTATATCGACCTGTGAAAAACTTTTTAGGTGTATATAACACCCTCAAATAGCATAGAAAAAACCGACAGTTTTCTGTCGGTTTTTCTTGTTTTTAGGTGTACTCCACGCCGGCGTATCTTTCGGCTTGGACCGAGAAGAGGTTGAAGTATCTTCCTTTTTTGTTCATTAGCTCCTCGTGGCTTCCCATCTCGGCAATCTGTCCGTTTTCGAGGACCACTATCTTATCGGCGGTTACCGCACTTGAGAGTTTGTGGGATACGAAGACCGATATTTTGCCCTTGGCGAGGGCGGTGTACTGGTCGAAAATCTCCCTCTCGGCAAGGGGGTCGAGGGCAGAGGTAGGCTCGTCGAGGATGAGAATGTCGCTCTCCTTGTAGAATGCACGGGCGATGGAAAGCTTTTGCCATTGTCCGCCAGAAAGCTCGGCACCGTTTTCCTCAAAGACGCGAGTCAGGGGGGTATCGAACTTGTCGGGCATTGTTTCTATAAACTTATATGCTCCGCTTCGAACTGCGGCAAGCTCGATTTCCTCAGGGTTTGCAGGTCTATCAACATCACCCATACGGATATTCTCGGCGGCGGTCTCGGAATAGTGTCCGAAGTCCTGGAATATTATGCCGAACAGGTCATAGAGGGCGGCAGGGTCATACTCTCTAAGGTCTCTTCCATCGAGCAAAATGCGTCCCTCGGTGGGGTCATATAGTCTTGTAATAAGCTTGATAAGTGTGGTTTTTCCCGCGCCGTTAAGACCGACAAGCACCACGCTTTCGCCGTGGTTGAGTGTAAGATTTATGTTTTTGATAACATAGCCTTCCATTCCAGGGTACCTAAAGGAAACATTCTCAAAGACTATGGTGTGCTCGATACCACGCTGGGGGATAATGGGTGTGGTGGAATCGGGGACAATCCTGGGTTCCTCGTTCATAAAGGTTATCATATTATCAATAAACAGAGTTCCCTCGTAGATTGTGACAGTAGAGGTAAGGAGTGTGGTGACATAAGAGGCAACCGACGAGAGCGCCCCAGAATAAAGCGAGTAGTCACCGACCATACCGTTTCCAAAAATAACGGTGTACGCAACATAGATGAAAAGGGCGCTGCTGACAACTGTGGATATCAGACCGATGAGAATAGAGATTATACCCTCTTTGATTATCAGGTTTTTAAGGCCCTTGTAGTACTTGGCAAACACATTCTTGTAGTTGTCGATAAAGGTATCGCCAAGTCCAAGAATTTTAATTTCCTTTGCTCTATCCTTATTTACCATAAGGTTAGAGTAGTAGTTCATCTGTCTGCGCTCCTTGGAGTGGAAGCGTATGTATCTAAAGTTCTTGTTTCTATAAGCGAAGTTGACTATCGCGCCAGGGACAGCAGATACAACAATCAATATAGGGGCAATGGGGTGAAGGGTCGCCAAAACTGCAACGAAGGAAACAGCACTTATTATAGCGCTTATTACATTAAAGGAGGCGGTGAGAATACCGATAGGGCGCATGCTTGCCTCGCGGTTTGCGTTCTCCAGCTTTTCGTAGAAATCGGGGTTGTCAAAGCTCGAGAGGTCAACCTCCTTGGACTTGCCTATTATCATAAGCTTGATATGGTTGGTAACAAGCTCGCCCGCAATTCCTGTAACCATCGTCTTTACCTTGCCAAGAACCTTTCTTGCAAAGAGATAAATCATCTCTAATACAAAGAGGAAAATAAGAGGGCTTAAGAACTCGAAGGCATCGGCAATGACGCTTGTGCTTGCGTGAAGCTCGATAAGCCTGGCTATTTCATTCAGCAAGTCGCGGGATATGTATGCTCCCAATACAGGCAAAACACCCTCTAACACACAGATTGCCATAAGGGCAATAAGCAGTAAAGGAGCAGCCTGCCATACAAGCTTGTATATGTAAATGAGTCGAGAGGTAAAACCCTTTATAATAGATATCATACCTCTAAAGAAGCCCTTTTCTTCAATTTCGGAAGGTCTTTGCCTAAAGCGTCTATGCATTGTTTCGCCTTTCTAAAAATAGAATTATATATTTTTGTTTTTCCTCTTATGCTAAAACGAGATAAGAGAACAAAACATTCTTTTCATCTAAAGTAAGGAGTGCGCAGGATTTACCGTTATCGGATGAGTAAAGAGAGCCAGGGTTTACATAGTAAACACCGTCGCGGTACTCCT
>JAZSMN010000077.1:0-2264 GCA_045535925.1 Eubacteriales bacterium | reverse complement strand
CCCTGATGGAGAATGATACCTCCCATAAGCTGTACACGGAAGGGGGTCTTGTCAAGGACACGGGTACAGGCCTCACGGACTGTGGCAAACGCCTCGGGGAGTATGTCGTCGAGCGTCTTGCCGTCGGCAAGCTCACCCTTGAGCCTGTCGGTATATGCACGAAGCTCATCGTCGGTCATATTGATAAATTTGTCAGAGAGAGCCTCGATAGAGTCCACGATAGGAATAATCTTTTTTATCTCCTTTTCGCTATAAGAGGCAAACAGCCAACTAAACAGTCCCATTTTATAGTCCTTTCTCTCGCTTTGATGCGATTTTGGAAAATTACATAATAATTCATTTTATTATAACACATAAAAACAAAAAAATAAAGAAAAATTTGTAAAAAATAATATAAAAGTATAAGTAAAACACTTTATTCTCCTACTATTGCAATTTTTCTTTTGTTGTGGTAGAATAAATAAAAAACTTCGAGGAACAAATGAAGAAGATAAATATAGTACTTGTAAACCCCGAAATACCGCAAAATACTGGAAACATATCTCGAACCTGTGCGGTAACCGGTGCATCGCTACATATTATTCGCCCCTGTGGCTTTGAGATTTCCGACCGAACTTTGAAGCGCGCCGGTCTTGACTACTGGGACAAGCTTGACGTTCACTACTATGACTGCTTTGCCGAGCTTGAGGAAAAACACCCGCAGGCCGAGATGTACTTCTTCACCTCCAAGGGCAAGCACACCTACACGGATATCGCTTTCCCGGATGATGTATTCCTCGTCTTTGGCAGGGAAACGGCAGGCCTTGACCCCGAAATTTTAGAGGGTAGGGAAGACCGCGCACTTCGTATGCCGATGCTACCGACCTTAAGGTGTCTCAATCTTTCAAATGCAGTCGCCATAGCAACCTACGAGGTTCTTCGCCAATTTGATTTTGAAGGCCTTGTGTAAAAATGAAATACAAAAAAGAGGGAAAAGTGAGATGAAGAAATCTTGCCAACCCTCTTTTTATATGTTTGTAGGCTATTGTAGGATTTTTTGAAGATAAAAGTGCGGAAAAGTGTATTTTTTACTTGACTTAATTCTTAATAAGGTTTATAATTATTACAATATATTTAGGAGGCTACCCCCAGGGTAGAATTTGAAAAATGACGAAAATAGATATTTTTTCCGGTTTCCTCGGTGCAGGAAAAACCACACTTATAAAGAAGCTTATTAAAGAGGCGTACGCTGGCGAGAAGATAGTCCTTATCGAAAACGAGTTTGGCGAGATTGGTATCGACGGCGGATTTCTTCAGGACGCAGGCATTGAAATAACCGAGATGAACTCTGGCTGTATCTGTTGCTCCCTGGTTGGTGATTTTACCAAGGCGCTCGGCGAGGTGCTTGCAAAATTCACTCCTGACAGAGTAATTATCGAGCCCTCGGGTGTCGGCAAACTTTCCGATGTTATCAAGGCAGTAGAGGCTGTTGACTACGAAGACTGTGTACTCAATGCATTTACTACCGTTGCCGACGTTAATAAGGTAAAGATGTATATGAAGAACTTTGGCGAGTTCTACAACGACCAGATTTCTCGTGCCTCTGCCATAGTCCTTTCGCATACCGATACCGCAAAGGAGCATAAGATTGAGGATGCAGTAGCCCTCCTTCGCCAGCATAATAGCGAGGCGGTTATAGTTACCACACCCTGGGACAAGCTTTGCGGTAGCGATATCCTTTCTGCTATCGAGGGTGCAAATAGCCTTGCTGATGAGCTTAAAGCTCTTGAGGAGGATGCACACCATCATCACCACGAGCACGACGAAGAGTGCCACTGCCACGAGCATCACCACGAACACGACGAAGAGTGCCACTGCCACGAGCATCACCACGAGCACGACGAAGAGTGCCACTGCCACGAGCATCACCACGAACACGACGAAGAGTGCCACTGCCATGCGCACCATCACGAACACGACGAAGAGTGCCACTGCCACGAGCATCACCACGAACACGACGAAGAGTGCCACTGCCATGAGCACCATCACGAGCACGACGAAGAGTGTCATTGCCACGAGCACCACCACGAGCACGACGAAGAGTGCCACTGCCATGAGCACCACCACGAGCACGACGAAGAGTGTCACTGCCATGAGCACCATCACGAGCACGACGAAGAGTGTCATTGCCCCGAGCACCACCACGAGCACGACGAAGAGTGCCACTGCCATGAGCACCACCACGAGCACGACGAAGAGTGCTCCTGCGGTTGCGGTGGTCACGG
>JAZSMN010000029.1:0-17724 GCA_045535925.1 Eubacteriales bacterium | reverse complement strand
ACAGAACGACATGGCTACGATCCGACTTGAGGAGATCCTCTCGGAAACGGAATGGGCGGCGCAAAAGAAAACATTTATGGCGAGTTTTTAGCCAACGGACACAACAACCCCATTCGCCACGAAAGAGGTGTCATCTCTATGGCTCGCTCTTTTATGCCCAACTCGGCATCCAGCCAGTTCTTTATTATGCACCAGAATGCTCCCCATCTTGACGGACAGTATGCCGCATTTGGAAAGGTGGTAAGTGGTATCGAGGTAATAGACGAAATCGCCTCCTATCCCACCGGTCCCTCGGATAAGCCCAAGATTACTGTCAGAATGAAAAGAGTTTATATAAAGTAAACTATTATTTACAAAACGGGGCTTTGTCATTTAGGCGCAACCGAATAAAAACACCGAGGTATCGATTTTTGTTACCTCGGTTTCTTTTTTCTTATATCCACATTATTATAAAACATTAAGGTTGAAAACCTGCGGTTTTCTTTATTTTTTGTGGTGTTTTTATTCTATCGCCGTTTCCTCTCTCGCCGTACCTTTGTACGGCTATCGCTCGTCAGCCGACGATTTCCGCTCTAAATCCCTTTGCCCCGCATTCTTTTAAGGGCTAAAATAAAAACGCGGGTAGACTCCAAATCAAGAAAGGTGCCTACCCGTGTTAATTTTTATCGTTTTTTAATTACTTGGTTACTGCCTCGGGGTGCTTTGCAAGAATGACAGAGAGAGCATCCTCGTCTGCGCATACTATAACCTCGCCCTTGAAGAACTGGAGAATAGAGGCGGGAACCGCGGGAGTTACCTCACCAAAGAGAGCTGCCTCAAGGATATCCGCCTTTCCCTTACCCATAGCGAGAAGGACAATCTTGTCAGCATTCATAATCTGGCCAACACCCATAGAAAGTGCCTGGGTGGGAACCTCGTCACGAGAGGTGAAGAAACGAGCATTTGCATCGATGGTAGAATCGGTAAGGTCGATTAGCTCGGTACCCTTGGAGAAGTAGGAAGCGGGCTCGTTAAAGCCAATGTGTCCGTTGTTACCTATACCAAGAACCTGAATATCAACACCACCCATACTTGCTACAACAGCATCGTAGCGAGCACACTCTGCTACAGGGTCAGCTGCAAGGCCGTTGGGAAGATTGGTGTTTGCAAGGTCGATATCGGTGCCCTTGAAGAGGTTCTGATACATAAAGTATGCATAGGACTGGTCGTGGTCAGCAGAAAGACCAACATACTCATCAAGGTTTACTGTCTTTACATTAGCGAAGGAAATTCTACCGCTCTTGCATCTCTCGATAAGCTCGGTATACATACCAACGGGAGAAGAGCCGGTTGCAAGTCCTAAAACTGCGTTCTTTTTGGTTTCGAGAAGTGCGGTTATAACATCAGCGCCGTTTATTCCAGCGTCCTTGGCAGTTTTGCCGTAAATAATCTTAATCATCTTTTGCTCCTTTTTGTTTTTATTTAATTATATACGATTTAGCAGTATTTTTTCACAATTTCTTTCATTTGTGTAAGTTGGCTCTCCATATCGCTAACAAGCTTGAACTGGTTGCGAGCACGGTCAAGGTTGTGTCCCTCTCTGTGGATACGGAAGTATGTATCACCGCTTAGGTAGTCGGTGAGGAATCTCATACCGCACTCGAAGGTCATCATCATTGCACCGATGGGAAGCATCTCAAGCTCGGTCTCGGTAAGTCCACCCTTTGCACCCTCGATAAAGCCCTTTACATACAGCTCGTAAAGAGAGATATCAAAGTTTACCTTGGAGAGGTCGGCCTCGTCCTCAAGGGCGGTGGTAGCACCAAAACGAATAGAGTCACCAAAATCGTTTACCGAGTAGCCCGGCATAATGGTGTCAAGGTCAACAACGCAAAGAGGAAGTCCTGTTTTGTTATCAAAGAGAATGTTGTTAAGCTTGGTATCGTTGTGGGTAACGCGAAGAGGAAGTCTGCCCTCCTTGTGTGCGTTCTCAAGAGTTTGGGCAAAGCCATAGCGAGCCTTTGCAAACTCTACCTCGGCCATAACCGATGCAAGTCTACCACACGCATCCTTCTCTACCGCCTCCATAAGCTGGCGATATCTGTCGGGGGTGTTGTGGAAGTTCACTATTGTTTCGTGAAGGGTCTCGGCGGGGTAGTCACGAAGCATATACTGGAAGTTACCAAAAGCAACCGCAGATGCATAGAACTGCTCGGGGCGCTCTACCTTGTCATAAGAGAGCGAGTCGGTAACGAACACAAGAAGTCTCCAGTATTCGCCCTCTTCGTCAATTACGTAGGACTTGTCATCCTTACTGGGGATAACATTGATTACCTCACGAAGAGCATCGCCGCCTGTATTCTCTATCTTCTCTCTTATGAAAGAGGTAACAGAGACATAGTTCTCCATAAGCTGTGCAGGGTTCTTGAAAACATTCTTGTTGATTCTTTGGATAACATACTGATGCTCGGTGCCGTTTGGCTCACGGGTAGTAACAAGCTTGGTATCGTTGATGTGGCCGCTACCATAGGGTATGGCGGAAATAAATTCGCCCTCCACCTTAAACTGTTCGAAAAGTGCCTGTAAATTTACCATTATTATCTCTCCTCCATAAATCCAAGCAGACCTGCTCCGATTATGCCCGCATCGTTTCTGAATTGAGCGGCAACCACACGGGTTCTGCTGTTATTAGTGCCAAAGGATATGTATTTGAGTTTTTCGCGAAGGGGATGCATAAGGTTTTCGCCCTCACCAGAGATGCCACCGCCTACACAGACGACAGCGGGCTGGAACATATTAATTATATTCGCAATACCGATAGCGAGGTAATCTATAAAGTCCTCGACAACCTGGGTTGCTGCATAGTCGCCCTGACGATGTGCCGCGAATGGGATAATGCCGTTTACCCTGCCCTGGTGCTCGGCAGAAAGCTGCCACATCAAGCTATCAGGATAAAGTTTCATCATTCGTTTTGCCTCGCTGACAAGTGCGGTCGCAGAGCAATATACCTCAAGGCAACCTCTCTGTCCGCAGGCACAGGCTCTACCGCCCACGTCCACAACCATATGTCCAAGCTCTGCGGCAAAGCCATTGATACCTTCCCAAATTCTGCCGCCGAGGATTATTCCACCGCCAACACCAGTACCAAGGGTGATAGCAATTACCGAATCCTCGCCCGCACCGCTGCCCCACATTGCCTCGGCATATGCCGCTGCGTTGGCATCATTGGCAACATAGGTAGGTCTTTCTGTTATCTCGGCAAGAATCTTTCCAAACGGCACGTTTGTCCAGCCAAGGTTTACCGCGCTGATAACAACTCCATCCTTTACGATACCGGGAGTTGCAACGCCTATCCACGCGACCTCGCCAAGAGAGATGCCTGCCCTCTTGCAAATCTCGAGGCAAACATCGTAAATATCCTTCGATATTTCCTCGCAGGGACGTGGAGCATTTGTCTTGACGCTGTGCTTTTCAACTATGCGTTTGGAATCCGAATCAATAAGGCCTATGGCTATGTTCGTTCCACCAAGATCTACGCCTATACAATACTTCATAGTTCTTCCCCTTTTAGTTTATTTTACTTATATACATCTTTATTATATTGCAAACTGTTGACAATTTCAATGTAAAATTGTATAATTATTTGTACAATCGCACATTTTAGATAATATTTTACAAAAACAGGTTTGCTAACATATAAAACAGGGGGAATAAAGAAGATGACTAAGGACGAGATAGTTTCGGTACTTGCCGAACTGCATAAGATAACCGGCTTTAGAGTGTCTCTGCACGACACAGACTATCGCGAAATTGCCGCATATCCAAAGGAGAAAAGGCGCTTTTGCCGTATTATACACTCGCACCCTGAGGAGTACGAAAGATGCCAGGGCTGTGACAAGGCGGCCTGCAAAAAGGCGCTTGCCATCCACGGCACGCATATATACACCTGCCGATATGGTCTTACCGAGGCGGTCAGCCCTCTTTACAACTTCGGTACACACAGCGGCTTTTTGATGATGGGACAGGTATATAAGGATAGTGCGGAAAGAAATAGTATTCAGCACAAGCCTCCTATGAGAGGCGAGCAGCTGCGAGAGCTGTATGATGCAGCAAGAGAAATCCCCACGGTCAAGGCAGATATGATTCGCTCGTATGTAAAGATTATGACTATCTGCGCCCAGTATTTGACCCTGTCAAATGCTATCCCCTCCTCCAAGCCCACCGTGGCACAGATGGCAAAGCGATATATATGCTCCAACTACCAAAGCAAGTTTTCTATCAAGGATATTTGCGCGGATATAGGATGTTCGAAGTCGACTCTTATCACCGCCTTTAAGAAGGAGTATGGTCTTACGATAAACGACTATATAACCGAGGTGAGGCTAGGCGAGGCAAAGCGCATGCTTAAGGATGCAGCTATGAGTATCGGTGAAATAGCAATTTGTGCGGGATTTTCCGACCAATCCTACTTCTCCAAGGTGTTCTCAGCAAAGTTTGGCCTACCGCCAAGCGAGTATAAGCAAACCGCCTCGGAAACAGAACAGGGGTAAAAAATGAGAATTATACATACGTCAGACCTTCACCTATCCTCGGCTCTTAATACTTTTCTTACCGGTGAGAAGATTAGAGAGCGCAAGGGCGAGCTGTTTGCCAGCTTTGACCGAATGGTCGAGGAGGCTGTGCGCCTCGGGGTAGGGGCAATAATTATAGCAGGCGACCTGTTTGACAGCGACAAAATAACCACAGGTGACTGCAAAAGGGTAATAGGAACAATAGAGAGATACCCAAATATAACCTATTTTTACGTGGCGGGAAACCACGAAAGAGGCGCTTTTGTAGACCGGATAATAGATAAGCCAAAAAACCTTATAGTCTTTGGGGAGGAGTGGGAATACTACACCACCAATGATATATGCATAATAGGAAGAAGTCAGATAGAGGCGGGAATGTTCCAGTCGCTTGTGTGCGAGGATGGAAAGAAAAACATTGTTATTCTTCACGGCGAACCGACAGAGAAAAGTAGTGCTCTTGGAATAGGCCTCCGCGAGGCCGGTGAAAAGCCTATTGACTACCTTGCCCTTGGTCACTATCACTCCTACGGGGTCTACAAAATTTCTAATAGGGGGATAGCGGTATATCCAGGTACTCCCGAGGGCAGAGGCTTTGACGAGGTGGGAGAGAAGGGCTTTGTCCTAATCGACACCGATGGACAGAGGATAAAGCACAGCTTTATTCCCTTTGCAAAGAGGACCATACACCATATAAAGATGAATATCTCGGGAACGGAAAGAAGAATAGAGGTCGAGGACCGAATTTTGGAAAGACTTTCGGGCATACCAAAGAGCGACCTTGTAAGGGTGGAGCTGGTTGGCCATGTCGACCCAGGCGACTACATAGATATAGGGGCACTTTCCCATCGTTTTGTAAACAATTATTATCATTTCGAAATCAAAAACAACACACGGGTATGGCTTTCTCCAGAAAGCTATCGTTTTGACAAATCCTTGCGCGGAGAGTTTGTGCGCCTGTTAAACGAGGCAAATGACCTGACCGAAGAGGAGCGCGGCTTGGTTGCCCTGATGGGAATCAGGGCATTAGGTGGCGAGGACCTTGATATGTGGGAGGAGTCGATATGAAGCTTGTAAAATGCTACATTTGTGGCTTTGGTATTCTCAAGGATGTGGAGTACAGCTTTAACGATGGGCTCACTACCTTTATAGAGGATAACGGCAAGGGAAAGACCACACTAACCGCCTTTATCCGTGCGATGCTCTTTGGCCTATCCGACACGAGGAAGCAAAGCCTCGCAGAAAATCCAAGAAAGATGTACGCCCCATGGTCGGGCGGTGCTTTTGGTGGCTCGCTTACGATAGAGATTAAAGGGAAAGCATATACCATAGAAAGAACATTTGGAGCCAAGGCGAACGAGGATATTTTTGCTCTTCGTGATAGCGTCAGCGGTATGTTAAGCGACGATTATTCGGATAAAATAGGCGAAGAGGCTCTCGGGCTTGACGAGGAAGGCTTTTCTAAAACCATACTGTTTGGCGAGGGGACGGCTCGCACCGAAAGGCACAGCTCCTCAATCGCCTCGCGTCTGTCGGACGCTATGGGTTGCGACGGCGACGACGGTGACTACGAGGTGGCTATCAAAAAGCTGAACGAGGCGCGAAAATTCTACCACAGGCGCGGCGGAAGTGGCGAAATCGGCGAGCTTAGTAGAGAAATACAGGAATTAGAGCTGGAGCTTGATGAAATCGAAAGATGCCGCGAAAAGGCAAAAGAGGTAGAAAAAGAGCTGGTAAGTCTCGAAAGAAGCCGCCAGGACATTCGCAAAGAAAGGAGCGCCCTTGAAGAAAAAGTCAAGGAGCTTGGCAAAGAAAAAGAGCGTATAGCAAGAGAGCGAGTATATCGCTCTATGCTCGAAAAGGTCGAGGCGGAAAGAGATAGCCTCTCCAAAGCGCGAGTTTCCTTCGGCTTGGGTGTGCCCTCTCTCTATGACGTTGAAAATGCCAAGGCAAAATGGCAACAGGCACAGAGGCTGCTCAAAGAGGCAGAAGAGCTCTTTGAGGGCGAGGATTTGCAGCACCTCTATAGGTTATTTGCCCCTGGGACAAGCTTTGACGAGCTTGAAGAGGTAAAGGAGAGCGCCCAAAGGCTCGATGCAGATAGATTAAGCCTTAAGGAAATCGAAGAGTATAGGGACGATGCAGCTCTCAAAATGGGCGAGCTGTTCCCAAAAAAGCTCCCGACAAAAGAGGAGATTGACGATCATATCGCTCTGGCGTCTGCTCGTAACCCTTGGGGTATATTACCCATTGTGTTAGGAATCTTGCTCTCTATATTCGGTGTAGCGGCGGGGGTAATAATTTCCCCCGGGATGTACGCATTTGTAGGCACGGGTGTGGCTCTTATGTTTTTAGGTATTACTGTCAACTCTTCACAAAAGAAAAAAAGGCTGGAGCGTATAACAGATTTTCTTCTGTCTATCGACGCCTCTGCAACCGACGATTTTGTCAGCATACTTGAAGGTAAAAAGCGCGACCTTGTAGAGTACGAGCGACTTGTAAATCAGCGTGGCAGAGCAAGGGACGGACTCATAGAGTCGATAGAGAAAGAGGAAGAGTTCCTTGGCGATTTTCTCGCTCGCTTCCCTCTTGAAGATGATAAAACTGTGAGCGAGCATATAAGGCATCTGTCGGTGGAGTATGCGAGGTTCTATGCATTGTCTACCGCACCGAAAAAGACCGAGAGCAAAGAGGAAAAGGTCAGCATTGCCGAGGGTCTTATCACCGAGGTGCGAGCATTTGTCTCTCGCTATGGCATAACAGAGGGCGACCCCTTTGTAAAGCTCAAAAATATGATAGAGCAATACACCTTCCAGGCTATGACGGTAGAAAGGCTGCAACGAGAGTGCGAGGAATATCGCTTGCTCCACGGGCTTACGGGTGTGCTACCCGAGGATGCTACCGACGAGTCGACGGTGGCCTTGATAGGAGAAATCGACGAGAAACTGCGGGAAATAGAGACAAAATATGCGGTAAACGAGAGAAATCTTCGCCTCTTGATGGATAGAATCGAAACAAGCGACCAGATAGAGGCAAAATACAACGCCCTCTGTGACAAGAAGGCGCGGTATGAGCATAATCTCGCCCTTATAAAACGAACTATGGAGCTTTTGACAAAGGCGAAAGATGTAATGAGCTCGAAATACCTGGGTAAGACTCGCGAGAGGTTTATTTACTACGAAAATCTCATAAGCGAAGGCAAGGGCGAGTTCTCGGTGTCAGGCAGTTTTACCCTCACAATAAACGAGCAGGGCAAGGGCAGAAGCGAGGAAAGTTATAGTAGAGGCATTCGTGACCTCTATGCTCTCGCTATTCAGGTGGCGCTGTTGGATGCTATGTACCCGGACGCTCCCCCATTCTTAATACTTGACGACCCGTTTATCGCCTTTGATGACAAGAGGTGTAAAAGAGGTGTGGCGCTAATTAAAAAGCTTGCCGAAGAAAGGCAGATTTTGTACTTTACCTGCTCAAAATCGAGGGCGATAGAGTAACTTTGTTCTCTCTTTTTCATATACTATTCATGGAGCGCACTCCAAGGATAATATAAAAGGACGAACAAAAATGGCAACCTTCTTCAATCAGGCTTCACTGTCCTACAACGGACAGATAACCAATTCCAATATTACAGAAGGCGAGGTAATCGGTGCTTTAAGCATTGAGAAGATCGCCCTCAATACAACCTATTCAGAGGGCGACACGGTGGTATATCTTGTCACTCTTCAAAACACCAGCGCTTCGGCTCTAACCGATGTAAGTGTAAGTGACGACCTCGGTGCTTTCGACTTTGCAGGGACTACCTATGTTCCTTTGACATATGTTGATGGCTCGGTAATGGCCTACCTCGATGGTGTAGCCACCACTCCTCCAACTGCCACCGCAGGCACAAGCCTTGTGTTTGATGGCATTACTATTCCTGCAGGTAGCACCTATACCCTGATATATCAGGCCCTGGTAAATGGCCAGGCACCTTTAGGCGAGGGGGCTACTATCACTAATACCGCCACTGCAACCGGATGTGCAGAATCGATAAGCGACTCGGCAACTATTAGTGCTGTAAGCGAGGTTAACCTTTCAATCGCGAAGGCAATATGCCCTCCTGTGATAACAGAGTGTAGCGAGATAACCTACACCTTTATCATCCAAAACACCGGCGCTGTGGCTGTCGGTCCCCTGGACGATGTTATTCTCACCGATACCTTTAACCCAATATTGACCGGTATAACAGTAACTTCTAACGGTGTGGTTTGGACCGAGGGCGTAGAATATACCTACGACGAGACAACAGGTGTATTTACAACCCTACCCGGTGCTATAACCGTAGACGGCGCAAGCTTCATAAGAAATCCCGTAGACGGTGTTATAACCACCACTCCCGGTGTAAATGTAATAACGGTTAGCGGAAGAATATAAGGCTATAAAAAAGACCGAGCTCGGGCAAAACCCGGGCTCGGTTTTTCGTTTAATATAAAATTTAATAAAATGCTATTTTGTTTATTTGTAGCAAAGCGGTCAATTTGTGCCACTTGTCGCATTTTCTCGATGTCATTATAAAGGGCTGTCTCAAACGAGACAGCCCTTTTTGATAGATTATTTGTTTTTTAATAGGTCGCGGATTTCTGTAAGAAGCTGCTCCTGTCTTTCAAGACGAGCCTTTTCTCTATCGATAGCCGCCTGTGCCTCGACCTCAGCTATTGCCTCTGCTTCTGCAATTCTCTGTGCTTCTGCCTCAGCTTCTGCCTTTGCCACGGCTTCAGCTTCAGCTTGTGCCGCCGCCTCTTCCGCAAGAGCCTTTGCATTAAGGGCATCTCTAATCTTTGCAGAGTGAGCCGACACCGCAGAAGCTATTCTCAAAACCACGAAGAATACCATGGCGATAATAAGGAAGTCAAGCACCTTCTGTGCAAACTCTCCCCACAGGAATGCAACCTCGGGAGTAACCACATTACCCTCTGCGTCGAGAACCGCCTCGACGACTACGTGCTTGAAATCCGAGAGAGAAAATCCACCGGTAATAAGCGCGATAAGAGGAGTAACAAACCCCTTGGTAAATGCGGTAACAATGGCGGTGAAGGCGGATGCTACTGCAACACCGACAGCCATATCGATTACATTACCGCGAGAGATAAACTTTTTAAAGTCTTCCCAAAACTTTTTCATCTTTGTTGTCCTTTCTTATATGAATTAATTAAAATCCTTAATTACCTATGTTGTAAACAGTCTTTATACGAAGTTCACGGCGAAGTGTTTCGGGCGTGGTGACCTCGCGAGTGGTGAAATGGATGCGATGAGAGCTACACGAGGTCAGGTCGAAGTAGTTATCCTCAAATACAGCATCCACCTCGGCAAAATCAATCTCTACACCACGCGCATAAGCATCAGTGCAAAGTGTTATGGTATAATCACGAAGATTTCCGTCTATTTCTGCATCTATCTTGGGAGGGAGAAAATCAAAGCTCTTGGGAGGTACGAACAGCATCGTACCAGAGGATGATGCTGTGTTGCCCGTAATAGAGTATGCTAAATAATACTCTCTTTCGTGCCCTTTTAATTTATCAGTAAAGTCTACCATAGGCAAATCAAGAGTCGAAGAGGCATCCATGCTGATATCGAAGGAATCTGTGAATATACAGTTGTTTTTGTTGTCGAGGAGCGAATAACTAAAGCGTCCATTGTAAACAATTCTTTGCTCGTTGGACAGGTTAAATCTAACACGGGTGCCCTCTTTGGCAGCAGAGACCAGCACGGGAGAATAAAACCTCTTGGCATAGTAATGCAGGGCCTTCCACCTGCCGTAGTAGTCGATGCTCGAATGCGAGGAGACGGGGAAGCAGTCGTTTAGCTGTCCGAACATATATCCCATATACTCTCCCCTGCGGCGACGCGCGTATTCCACGTTGGCACGGATAACATCACCCGAAACCAGCTGGGTAGCATATACAAGCGAGTCGAAATCGCAGGCATATCGATACTGTCTTGCCACAGAACAAATCATTCTCTCATTTGTATCACCAGCACTCTGGTGAGCCTCCATTGTGGGAGAGAACAGGTTTAAGTCGTCGGCAGAGGCGAAGGTGCAAGTAGTCTTGTATGAAGGGAGCGACTCAACGCCCGCCTCTCTTATATATCCAAGGTCGGTTTTGTTAGACTCGCTCTCGGGTATGCCGTACTGTGAAAGAGTCGACATATTGTCCCTTGAAAGAGTGGAATTAAATCCACCGCATAAAACAGCCGAGCTTGACAAATACACCGTGTCGGGTATTATCTCTTTGGCAAGGGAAGAAACCAGGTCCTCGGTGTCGGTAGGGCTATTATTTTCCCCCTCGGCGGAGCCTTCCTCACTCTTGGCTGTCAACTCTTCTATCTCGGCGCTTCCTAAAACCACACCCAAGGAGGGGTGGTGGGCAATACGAGAGAAATTGTCGCAAAGCTCCTCTTTTATACTGTCCTTATATTCCTCGGTGTTATATGTCGCATCAGAATCCATTACTTCCTGCCATACCACAAGGCCCAGCTCGTCGCATAGGTCATAGAAGTAGTCAGGCGGGTAAACTCCACCTCCCCACACAGAGAGCGAATTGAAGTTTGCCGCTTTGCATCCCTCGAGGATTTTACGAGTCCGCTCTTTGCTTATTCTTGGAAGGATACAGTCCTCGGGGATATATCGCGCGCCCATAGTGAAGAACTTTACACCGTTTACTACAAGGGCAAGCTCTTCCCCACCCTCCTCGTCGTCACTCGAGGATGTAGTCAAAGTGCGAAGTCCAATGCGGATATCCCTGCTATCCTCAAGTTCGCTGTCCGAGTAGAGGTTTACAGAGAGGCGATAGAGATTTTGCACACCGAGTCCGTTTGGCCACCAAAGGTTGGGATTTTTCAACAGAATACTTCCCTTGCCACCGATAAGACCACAGTAGTAGGACTGGCCGCCCGGGGAGACGAGATTGGCAACAGCTCTCGACATACTGTCTAAACCTATGGTTGTAATTTCGAGGTTGACACGGACGCTTCCGTCTTCGTTATGTACCTGGCGAACTATAAGGTCATCTATTATCTTATGGCTAAAGGATATCAGTTCTATCTCACGGGAAATGCCCATATCGACAAGGGACAGAGCACCACCGCACTCTTGCATAAACGCCGCGCGGCGCATAGGAGAATCGGCAGTGGGGGTAAACTCAAGGCGCAGAGTGTTCTCTCCATAAACCACTCGGCTCTTGACGTCAAAGGTATAGGTGCGGTGGATATTATCGGTTTTGCCCAGTTCCTCGCCGTTTAGCACTATGCGACAGAGGGCATCAAGCCCGTTAAAGCGAAGCAGGATGTTGCTCTGTATAAACTCCTCATTGCTTAAATGGAAGGTAGTATAGAAGACAGAGCCAGTCTTGGATAGGTCGCGTAGGAGCCCCATATTCTCGCCATAATATGGATTTTTTATAAGAGAATGGTCAAGAAGCACCGAGTATAACGAGCAAGGTGCGGTGCATTCTAGTCCTGTATATTCGGAATAGTCCAAACGAAAATTCTTTATAATTTGTTTTTTCATTTTTCCCCCGCATAATAATCTTTACATTATTTTAACACAAATGGCTTGTTTTTGCAACCACCTGGAGTACTATTTTTATTATTATTTAATGTTTAATTTATATAAGTATTTGGCAAAATGGGAAAACAACTTGCAAAAAAGACAATGTTATGTTATCATTATTACGAAAATAACTTCTTAAAAGGAGAAGATATATGAATGTATTTAGGCGAATTATAATGGCACTTTGCCTCCTCTTAATGGTTGGTGTGCTATTCTCTCTTGCCTCCTGTGGCACGGGTGAGCCCGAGGAAAAGGATATCACAGGCGTCCAGTTTAATAGTGCCGAGGTGTTTTATGACGGAGAGGAAAAATCGCTTGAAGTTACCGGTAATATACCCGAGGGTGTTACCGTCAGCTATACAGGTGACAAGGCTGTAACCCCCGGCGAATATAACTTCGTGGCCACACTCGAGGGCGAGGGCTACAAGACACTCACACTAAACGCAAAGCTAACCATCAAGACAGGAGTTATCGACGGGGTGACCCTCGAGAGTTGCACCTACACCTACGATGGTACGGCGAAGAGCCTTGTGGTATCAGGTGCTCTTCCAAGCGGTGTTTTAGTTGAATACGAGAACAATGGACAGACCGACGCGGGCTCTTACATAGTAAAGGCGAGAGTATATGGCAACTACTACAATGAGGTAAATCTCACCTCTGTTATGATAATCGAAAAAGCGGACATACAGGGTGTTGGCTTTGCCAGTGAGAGTTTTACCTTTGACGGAGACTGGAAATCCGTCCTTATTGGTGGCACACTCCCCGAAGGAGTTAGCGTAACATACGATAATAACATAGGTATGGACGCTGGAACCTATATCGCTACCGCGACCCTTACAGGCGCAAACTACAACACCAAGACTCTTACCGCAACCCTGACAATCGAGCCTGCGAAAATCACAGGCATCACCTTTGAGGGTGCGACTCACGAGTACGATGGAAGCACGAAGAGGATAGAAATCACAGGAACCCTGCCCGAGGGTGTCACCGTGTCTTACACAGGCAACGAGGGAAGCGCGGTCGGCAACTACCCTGCAACAGCGGTAATAAGCGGTGCCAACTACCAGACCCTGACCCTCAATGCCACACTCACAATAACCGAGCCCACACCCCTGCCAAAGCAGGATATAACCGGTGTAACTCTTACGGATGGCGAATTTACCTATGACGGCAGCAAGAAGAGTATAGCCGTCGAGGGTAATATTCCGACAGGTGTCACGGTAGACTACAAGGTTATCGGCGACCCTATCAATGTGGGAAGCTATCCGGTAGTCGCTATACTTACCGGCGAGGGATACAACGAGTTGGTTCTTCAAGCTAATATTATAATAAACAAGGCTACCCTTTCCGGTATCAGTTTTGAAGGCAAGGAGGTCAGCTACACGGGTGAACAAATTGAGCTGCTTGTCAGCGGTGCACTTCCCTCCGGCGTTTCGGTAGCGTATAGTGGCAACAAGGGTACAAACGTGGGTGAGTATAATGCCACTGCGGTTATTAGCGGCGCTAACTACAACACACTCACACTCACCGCTACCCTCAAGATTAACAAGGCCAATATCACGGGCATCACACTTGAAAACAAGACAGTAACATTTAACTACTCCCAGCACTTCCTCGCTGTTAGCGGTACTCTCCCCGAGGGCGTTGTAGCAACCTACGACAACAACGGAAAGGTGTATGCAGGTACCTATACAGTAACTGTAACTATCACAGGTGACAATTACAACACCCTGGTGCTTACAGCAACCCTGACTATTAAGCACACCTCCACTGGTGGCATAACCCTTCCCGAGCACGAGTTTAACAAGGGTTAACAAAATGGCAAAAACATAGAGGCATCACTTCAAATAGGTGATGCCTCTTTTGTTTTATAAAATTGTTCGCATAAAGTTTATTATGCTATCACTGGAATTATATCGGTTTAGGCTTGCTCAACCGAGCGCATTTCCTCCGACTCGCAGGCTCTTCTGTTTACCTCGTCGGGGGTGTGGAAGCTGGGTACTACCCTCATCAAGGCCTCGACTATCAAAGGGGACTGAATATCCCTCTCGGCATTCTTGACGGCCTCCTTTAGGATGGCGATTTTTTCCTCCACCTCCTCGCGAGTGGGGGGAGAATCCTTTTCGATGTAGATAAGGTCGTTTTTCGTTTTTAACAGGTGCTCGGTCTTGATAAGCATCTCCTCGTATAGCTTCTCGCCCGGGCGAAGGCCTGTTTCGATAATATCTATATCCTTGTATGGTGTTAAGCCGCAGAGCCTAATCATATTCTCTGCCAGCTCGTAAATACGGACGGGCTTGCCCATATCAAGTACAAACAGCTCGCCGCTTTTTGCCATAGCGCCCGCCTGCATCACCAAGCCCGATGCCTCGGGGATAGTCATAAAGTAGCGAATTATACGCTTGTCCGCGATGGTAATAGGGCCGCCTGACATTATCTGGCGACGAAAGAGGGGGATGACAGAGCCATTTGACCCAAGGACATTGCCAAACCTAACCGCACTAAAAACGGTGTTTCCACCCGCTCGGCACTCCACAATCATCTCGCACAGGCGCTTGGTGGCGCCCATAATGTTGGTGGGGTTTACCGCCTTGTCGGTGGAGATGAGAATAAACTTTTTGACACCGTACTTCTCTGCCATATCGGCGGCATTGTATGTACCAAATATGTTGTTCTTGATAGCCTCGCAGTTGCTGTGCTCCATTAGCGGGACGTGCTTGTGGGCAGCGGCATGGAAAACTATATCGGGGCGATATGCCGCAAATACCGCCTCAAGCCTTGCCCGCTCTCGCACAGAGCCTATCTCTACCACAAGTTCGAGAGCCTTGCCGTATTTGTGTAAAAGCTCCTGCTCTATATCATAGGCATTGTTTTCGTAAATATCAAAGAGTATAAGCTTTCGTGGCTTGCAGCCTGCCACCTGACGGACAAGCTCGCTACCAATAGAGCCGCCTCCGCCTGTGACAAGTATGGTCTTGCCTGTATAAAACTCCTCGGTATCTCTATCGATAAGCTCTATCTCGTTTCTCGGGAGCAGCTCTTCGATATTAAAATCCGTGACTCTCTGCTTTTGGGGAGTGGCTGCCTTCACCCCACAGACAAGTCGTATAAAAATCGAGCCAACAGTGAAAATCAAAACAGCGGTGACACTCTGCCACACTCCGACAAAGGCGCAAATTCCAAATAAAGAGAGCACATAGCTACCTAAAACCGCCGCGCTGCCACCTATAAAATCAGAAATGACGATAGATAGGCATGTGCGAGGGTAAAGAGCCTCTGTCGAGTCCTCATATGTACGCAAAAGCCATCTTGTAGCCCCAACAAAAACAAGGGCGAAAGCAAGCTGGGTTGCGTAGGCGCCAATTAACAAAAGAGAATCGGGAGAAGAAAACGAGTCTACAAATATAAGAAATATATAGGTTGCAAGAAGGATTAAGAAATCAAAGAATATTAGCAACCTGCTTTTTTTATCCTTAAAAAACATTTTAACTCCTAAATATTAGAGGTAAGGAACAAACCTATTCCTAAACAATAGGTTAGTACAATAAAGGAGCAAAGTCAAGCAAAATAGCAAAAATATCGGTCTCCAAGATTTACCTAAAGAGCAACATTAAAGAGCGAAAATTCGGCGCAGGGACTCACGGAAGGGGCGCACCATAGCAATAACCAAAAGCATTATTCCAATAAGTGCTAAGGATATCGCAGGGTAAAGGCTCCATAAAAACATAGGCGCGTGGTGGAATGTGATAACAGACAGCCACTCGATAAGTATACTAAATCCTCCAAGGACTAAAATTGCGCCACCCCAAATATAAAGATAGCCCATGCGCAAATAGTAAGAAAGAATAACCACCGAGCAAACTATCAGAGCAAATACTCCAGTAACAGGAAGAGCAAAGGTCAAAAACCAGTCGCCGCCTGTTGCGTAGTTAATATAAGCGAGAAATATTGCGGCCACACCGAAGTCCACGGGCACAAATACGGCAGGATGCGGACGGTTAAACCACCGAGGCAGAATGAAGAAAACATAAAAGGTAATTATACCACCCACAGCATAGCCAGACCAGGTAAGTCCTGCAAATATCGAGAGGTCGGCAACCGTGGTAATTACCGCTCCAATAAGGAATATAAAGCTAATTATAAACAAAAATCCTCTGGGGTTGACTACCTCGTTGCTCGTCCTGTTTGGATAGGGACGCTCTGGGTTCTCGGGTAGGCCAGGGAAATATACAGGTGTCGAGCATAAGGGACACTTGCGCTGACTGTCGGCAAGTTCGACTCCGCATTTTACACAGTACATATTTTTTCCTTTCGGTTTGCAAACTTAAGTTTACATATTTATTCAATAATTTAACACGGGTATGGCGAGCCTTTAATCATTGCTCTCCACCTTGACATTTATACCTATCTCTCTTAGGACGCGATAGAGCGCCATCTCAAGCCTTGGCTCTTTAATATTTCTAATGATGTTGATGTTAAGCGAGTCGCCAAAGGATATAATTCCCGCGTTGTAGGGGGCGGTGGACTGAACGCTTAAAACAAAATCAAATCTATCGATATACTCTGCCATTCCCTCGGGCAAGCGAACCACACCCAGGTTTGAGAGCGATAGAGTAGACTTTCTCTCGCCTACCATCAAGAACACAAGGCGCATCACCAAATTCTTCAAGAACAGAGGTGCGATTTTTAGGAGCATATTCTGTTCGTCCCTCACATTGGGGTAAATTCTTGCACTCATATTCTTTGCAGTATTTTCAAGGCACATTTTGTGATAGACTATCTTACAGATTTCCTCAAAAGAATACTCGCCAAGCCTGGGGTCAACACCGGGGGTGGAGTATAAAACAAAGTTGCGCAGGGTTTCGCTGCCAAACAGGCGACGAAGGTCCACGGGAACAAGCATCTTTACTTCCTTTTGCCTATTTGTATATGGGGTGTCCTCGTTTTGTAGCTCTATGCTCGCCTTAATAAACGCGGCGGCAATAACAGCGGTGACGGTAACCCCAAGGCTGTGGGCCAGGTCGACAAGCACCGATGCCTTTAACATAAATGTGGTAACATGGCAAAAACCGTCTTCCTCCGGTTCTCCAAGGATACGATAGGCATCGCTTTCCTGTCTACTAAAGCCTACCCGTGCAGAGTTTTTCGGGAAGCTGTCCTCCAGTTCCTCCACGCGAGGGGGCTCGAGGCGGTTCAAAACTCCATTGCCATAGGGCAGGGATATTTTATGCTTTTGCTCCAGATATTCTGCCACGAGAGTTTTTAGGAAGATAAGTCCACCATTGCCATCGGTCAGTGCGTGGAAGAACTCTACCGCTATGCGTTTGCCATAAATAAGGACACGGAAAGCACAGCTTCGAATATCATCAAAGGGCATCCTAACCAGGGGATAGCTCTTCTCTTCCTGGATGGCGGGCGCATGGGCTATCTCCTCAAGATAGTACCAGAACATACCTCGGTGAAGCCTGACGGCAATGGAGGGGAAACGACGGACGGTAACATCAAGAGCCGATTGGAGCACTTCCCTATCGACATCTTCTTTTAATGTGGCGGAAAGTCGGTAAATGTTATTCAAGTCGGATCGTAGCCATG
>JAZSMN010000059.1:0-16530 GCA_045535925.1 Eubacteriales bacterium | reverse complement strand
GGCTTCCGTGTCGCAATTTGCGAGCAGATACGCGACCCCAAGGCGGCGGTCGGTCTTGTTAAGCGCGAGGTCACCCGTGTTGTCACCCCCGGAACAATAACCGATGCGGTGCTTCTCAACGAGGGCAAGAACAACTATCTTGCCTCGGTCTATTATGGCGAGAGTGGTGTTGCGCTTTGCTTTGCCGACATTTCGACAGGCGAGATTTCTGCTACACTTATTGATGGCGATGACGTGGTCGCGAGGATTAACAACGAGATGGGTAGCTACTGCCCCAGCGAGGTTATTATCAATATCAGCCGTCGCGACTGTCCGGGACTTTGCAGCTTCCTTATTGATAGATGTGGCTCGCTTATCATAGATAATATGCCGCTTCTTTACTCGCTTGATAGGGATATTGATGCGGTAAGGGGTACCTTTGGCAAAAATGCCGACGAGATTACCTCCACCGAGATTACCCTCGCCGTGGGCGCTCTTATCAGCTATATCAAACAGACTCAAAAGACGGATATCCCCTTTGCAAGAGAGCTTAATATCTATTCGAGGGCACAGTTCCTCGAGATGGACTTAAATACAAGACGCAACCTGGAGCTTACCGAGTCGATGCGTACCAAGGAAAAGAGGGGCTCGCTTCTGTGGGTGCTTGATAAGACCAAGACCGCGATGGGTGCGAGGCTTCTTCGCTCCTTTATTGTCAAGCCCCTCTTAGACCCTGTTTTGATAGGAAAAAGACAGGCGGCGACAGCCGACTTCCTGCGTGATAGGGGGCTACGCGAGACGCTTGGTGACCTTCTTTCCACCACTCTTGATATTGAGCGCCTTACTGCCAAGGCGGTATATGGCACCGCCAATGCCAAGGACCTGAAGGCTATACACCAGAGCCTTGAAAAACTGCCTGAAATTAAGGCCCTGATTTCGGGAACAAAGTGCGACAAGCTTCGCGAGATTGCGTCGAGGCTTGACACTATGGAGGATGTGTGCTCGCTGCTTGGTAGTGCGCTTGTTGATGTGCCTCCCTTTACAGTTCGCGAGGGTGGAATGATTCGCCCTGGCTTCTCTGCAGATGTGGACTACTATCGCTCTGTCAAGGAAAATGGCACCGAAATTATGGCAACCATCGAGCAAAGAGAGCGCGAGGCCACAGGCATCAAGACGCTTAAAATCGCCTACAACAAGGTATTTGGCTACTACATAGAGGTCACAAAATCGCTTATTGATATGGTGCCTGACAGGTACATCAGAAAGCAGACCCTAACAAACTGTGAGAGGTATATCACCCAAGAGCTTAAGGAGATGGAGAGCACCATTCTCGGTGCGGATGACAGGCTCGTGGCAATTGAGTACGAGCTGTTCTTAAAGCTGCGCCAGGTGGTATGCGACAACAACGAAAGATTGCGCCAGGTGGCTACATTTATTGCCGAGCTTGACGTTTTCCGCTCCTTTGGTGAGGTGGCGGACAAAAACGGATATGTTTGCCCCGAGGTGGATGACTCGCTGGGGCTGTATATCAAGGACGGCAGACACCCCGTGGTCGAGAAGTTTGTCACCGACAGCTACTTTGTACCCAATGACACCACTCTTGATGTAAATAACAACAGAATGATGATAATTACAGGACCAAATATGGCGGGTAAATCCACCTATATGCGTCAGGTGGCTATCATAACACTTATGGCACAGATAGGCTCCTTTGTCCCCGCCAAGGAGGCGCATATCGGTATTGTAGATAAGCTGTTTACCCGTGTTGGCGCATCCGACGACCTGGCGAGCGGACAGTCCACCTTTATGCTGGAGATGAACGAGGTTGCCACTATTCTCAAGAATGCCACAAGGCGCTCGCTTATCATCTATGACGAGGTGGGTCGTGGTACAAGCACCTTTGACGGTATGGCTATCGCTCGCGCGGTGGTAGAGTACACCCACTCCAAGAAGATAGGAGCAAAGACCCTCTTCGCCACCCACTATCACGAGCTTATTGATATGGAGGAGCAGTTCCCTGGCATTGTAAACTACAATATCGCGGCAAAGAAGCGCGGCGACTCTATTATATTCCTGCGCAAAATTGTCCGCGGTGGCACCGATGACTCCTATGGTATCGAGGTTGCCAAGCTTGCGGGAGTCCCCTCCGAGGTGGTAAAGCGCGCAAGAGAGATTCTTCATCAAATCGAGAGCGAGGGCCGTGTAGAGAGGGTAGTGCGACAGGACGGCCGCAAAGAGAGCGAGCCCGACCTGTTTACCGCTATGCTCGCCTCTCGTGACAGTGAGATTGCCGATAGGATTAGAGAGGTTGACCTCAACACCCTTACCCCCATCGAGGCTATGAACCTGTTGTTTGAGCTTAAAAGGATGCTGAAGGAATAAAGGTTTTCTGATAAATAGATAAATTCATTTTCTGCCACAGCGCAGATAGTAAATATTAAGGAAACAAAATGCAAAAAATTAACATACTTGATTTTGAAATAGCCAACCTTATTGCGGCGGGCGAGGTGGTCGAGCGCCCCTCCTCGGTGCTTAAGGAATTGCTTGAAAATTCAATAGACTCAGGGGCTAGCGAGATTGTAGCCGAGATAAAGCGCGGTGGCGTTTCGCTTATCCGCGTTAGCGACAATGGGTGTGGTATCGACAAGGACGACCTGCCTGTGTCGATTAAAAGGCACGCAACCAGCAAAATACGTGACAAAGCCGACCTTGAGGAAATAATGACTCTTGGCTTTCGTGGTGAGGCGTTGGCGGCTATCTCTGCTGTTTCCAACCTTACTATTATCACAAAGACAAAGGAGAGCGACACAGGACATATGCTTGTCGCCGAGGCGGGCAAGGTTGTTGACCTATCGCCTGTTGGCTGTGCCGACGGAACTACTGTGGTGGTAAGCGACCTGTTTTACAATGTCCCCGCCAGACGCAAATTCCTCAAGAAGGATGCCACCGAGGCTATGAATGTCACCGCCCTTATCGAGAAGGTGGCGCTTTCTCGCCCTGATATATCTATCCAGCTCCTTATTGACGGACAGGAAAAATTCAAAACCCCCGGTAACGGGAAGGTGCTCGAGACCATTTCCTCTGTCCTAGGCAGAGATTTTGCTTCAAAGCTTATACCCATAAGTGGCAAGGACGGTGGTATTGAGGTCGAGGGATATGTTGGCAGAAGCGACAATGTAAAAACAGAAACCTGATGAATGTGTTTCTAAACGGATGATATGTAAAGAGTCTCACCGCTCAGGCGGCGATAGAAAAGGCGTATACCTCCTATATTGCTCCCGAATGCTTCCCGACCTGTGTGCTGTTTATCAGGATGAACCCCGCATTGGTGGACGTGAATGTTCACCCTGCCAAGCTTGAGGTTAAGTTTGCCGACGAGAGGGTAGTGTTTGAGGCTATTTATTACACAATTAGACACGCACTCGAAAAGGCAGAGTATAGACCACAAATGTCGCTCGGTGACCAAAAGCCGAGGACAAACCCCTTGGGTGCCTTTGTGCCGATTGGCGAGGACACCAGGGGCAAGCAGATTGCTATACCTGATATCCCTGCTTATATTAAGGAAAATACACCCACAGAGCGCACCTCTAATGTAAAGGAAGAAAGCCACCTGAGGGGGCGCACCTTGGGTGTCGACTCTACCTCCCCTTCGGAAAGGGGACAGGGGGGCTCGGTGTATGACAGGGGCGAGCTTGGTAGAACACCCACTCGTGAGGACTCCTTGGGTGCTTCAAATCGAAACGGCTCGTATACAGCAACTCGTCCTAGCGGTGGCACTTATGGTGGCTATCCTGCTCATGGCACTGGCGAGGGTGAGAGGACGATGACTCCTCGCGACTCTCTCGAGCTTATGAGAATGTACCAAAACACCGAGGCTTCAAACAGCGGTGTTATCCCCACAATTAGCACAAATCACCCTAAAGAGGTGGTAATAGCAGAACAAACCGAGCTTGTCACAGATTACAAGTTCGTTGGCGAGGCATTTGACTGCTATGTTATGATAGAGTACGAGAACGCACTTCTTGTAATAGATAAGCACGCCGCCCATGAGAGAGTTATCTTCGAGGAGCTTAAAAAGAGGTTAGGCGAGAGTGGAAAAATTGAGAGTCAGCCTCTACTTATCCCCATTGATGTTATCCTCGACCCCGAGGGGCTCTCGACTGCCGGTGAGTATCGGGAAGAGCTTTTGAATGTGGGATTTGACTATATAATTGAGGGAAATAAATGCTCGATTATTGCAATCCCCTCGGATATTAGCTCTGCTGATGCAGAGACTCTGTTTGTAAAGATGCTTGACGAAATAATTTTAGGTCTTGGCACACCAGATCTCTCGATTGCAGGGAGGAGAGAAAAGGCCCTCTACCAGATAGCCTGCAAGGCGGCTATCAAGGGTGGACGAGTCTATGACAGGGCGGTGCTCGACTGGCTTATTGGCAAGCTTTTGACAATTCCCGACATTACCGTTTGTCCCCACGGCAGACCCGTGGCCTTTAGGCTCACAAAGACCGAGCTCGACAGACAGTTTGACAGAATTAAATAACTTGAAAGGTAAAAAGATGGCTAAATTTACATTGCTTCGCACCGAGGGTAGAGCTCGTAGAGCGAGGTTTGAAACCGTACACGGAACAATAGAAACCCCTGTATTTATGAACGTTGGCACTTGCGCTACTATCAAGGGTGGTATCTCGGCCGACGACCTTCGCGAGATTGGATGCCAGGTTGAATTATCCAACACCTACCACCTGCATATCAGACCCGGCGACGACCTTATTTATAGACAGGGCGGCCTTCACAAATTTATGAACTGGGACAGACCCATTCTCACCGACTCGGGTGGATTTCAGGTGTTCTCCCTGGCAAAGCTTCGCAAGATAACCGAGGAGGGGGTTGCCTTTAACTCCCACTTTGACGGCAAGCGCATTTTTATGGGTCCCGAGGAGTCTATGCGCATCCAGTCCCACCTCGGCTCGACTATCGCTATGGCATTTGACGAGTGTGTGGAAAACCCCTCGCCCTACGCCTATGTAAAGTCATCGCAGGAGAGGACTGTCAGGTGGCTTCACCGCTGCAGAGCAGAAATGGATAGACTCAACGCCGAGGAGGGCACTATAAACAAGGACCAGCTTCTCTTTGGTATCAACCAGGGTGGCACATATGACGACCTTCGTGTGGAAAATATGCACGAGATAGCAAAAATTCCCTGTGACGGCTATGCTATTGGTGGTCTTGCGGTAGGTGAGAGCGCCGAGGTTATGTACCACATTATCGATGTTGTAGAGCCCCATATGCCCACCGACAAGCCCAGATACCTTATGGGTGTGGGCACACCGCAAAACATTGTGGAGGCGGTGTATCGTGGCGTCGATTTCTTTGACTGTGTTATGCCCAGCAGAAACGCAAGACACGGCAACCTCTTCACCTGGCGCGGAAAGATAAACCTGCTTAACGAAAAGTATATGGAGGACTCGCGTCCTATCGCCGAGGAGTGCTCCTGTCCTGCCTGCAAGAAGTATTCTCGCGCCTATATTCGCCACCTATTTAAGGCGAGAGAGGCTCTTGGTATGCGCCTCGCCGTGCTTCATAACCTCTATTTCTACAACGAGCTTATGGCGAAAATCCGCGAAGCACTCGACGAGGGAAGATACGAGGAGTTCTATCATAAGTACAGAAATCTTCTTGCCGAGAGAAGGAAGGATTAATGCATTTAATCAAAAAATAGTTTAAATAATAATAGCAGACACGAAGGACTTTGCCCCTGTTGTGTCTGCTATTTATATTTTGTTTAGTGATGTCCCGAACAATTTGCGTCAAAGAAGCCTGTCATATCCACATAATACCCGTCCTCTGTCCTTCTAAAGCCAATTGCGTGGAGGAGCCTTTCGTCGCCTGCTTTATCCCTTGCCCTGCAAATATGTACACCACAGGTGTCAATAAAGTTCATAGTCGCTCTTCCGAGGATAAACATAGCCTCAAAGTCCTCGCGGTATTTATCCGAGGGGACAAGGTGGGAAATAATAGCCTCGCCACAGCCGAGCTCGAACTGGCAAAAGCCCATAAGCTCGCCGCTGTCACTCTCCCTCATAGAAAAAGCAAAATAATCGGGTAAAAACTCTACACAGAGGGAGGTGGCAATATCCTTTTGCTCGTTTTTGTCCTGGATAGGTGAAATCTTAAACATTACTTTTTCCTTTCGGTGGCGCGATAGAGGTAGTCGACCTCGCTCTTTTCGAGATATCTCCACTTGCCGACAGGCATACCGTCAAGCTTAAGGTCGCCTATGGAGATGCGAGAGAGCCTTTTTACAGTAAGGCCTGCCTGCTCGCACATCTTTCTAATCTGTCGGTTTCTGCCCTCAAAGAGTGTCATCTTGAGAACTGTGCCGCTCTCGTCCTCGCCGCTGACCGCTACTGTAACAGGCTTGATAACATAGCCGTCAATTTCGAGGGGGGAGGAGAGGATTTCGAGCTGCTCGTCGCTGACCTTTCCTGCAACCTTAACGCGGTAGACCTTGCCAATTTCTCCGCTGGGGTGTGTTAGGCGGTTTTTCAGCTCGCCATCGTCGGTCAAAAGAAGTATGCCCTCACTAATAAGGTCAAGTCTGCCGACGGGGTAGACCCTGGCGTCCACATCTGTTAGTAGGTCGGTGACGCACTTACGGCCGCGGTCGTCGCTGGTGGAACAGAGATAGCCGCGGGGTTTGTTAAGCATTATGTAGGTGTATTCGCGTCTTTCGTATCTGATGCGCTTGCCACGATAGGTGACAACGTCGTTTTTTACGTCGACCTTCATACCAGGGGTGGCAACATGACCGTTTACGGAAATGTTGCCATTTTTTATCTCTTCCTCTGCCGCTCTTCTTGACATAATTCCACAGTCGGCCATAAACTTTTGAAGTCTTATAGGTAGCATATTCTCTCCTTAATTAAAAAATATAGAAAAGGGGTTGTTCTTCTTTCTTTCTTCTATATTTTCTTGTAGTTTGATATCAATTTTATCGACAAGCCTCTCGCCAAGGTACACCTCGATATATCCCACATTGTCGCCCTTTTTCTTTGGGGCGGTAATATAATTTGGCAGATAAATTCGGGTGCTAAACTGCTCGGTTTCCTTGTAGCATACATAGGCGGCACCTGTGCTTTCCGCCCTTACGGTTACATATTCGCTGTTCCCACCGATAAGGGGCAGGGTATATTCGGTCTTTGTTAAATCCGCGAGGCTAAAGGATGCCAAGAGATTAAAGCCAAAATCAAAGAGCCCCTTGTGCTCTCGCCAGTCGTCGGGGCAGTCGAGGGTGACGGCTATAAGCTGTATACCGTCCCTTTCTGCCGAGCTTACAAGACATCTGCCGCTCTTCTTGGTATAGCCGGTCTTGACCCCGATACAGCCATCGTAGGATTTTAAGAGTTTATTGTGGTTAACCACCGTGCGCACCTGGTCGCCTATTGCAAATGTGTATTTGTAAGTAGAGGTTATCCTTCTAAAGTCTGGATTTTTTAAGGCATAGGCACTTAAAATCGCCAAATCGTGTGCGGTGGTGTAGTGACCCTCCTCGTCAAGTCCGTGGGGGTTCATAAAATTGGTGTCGGCAAGCCCAAGCTCCTCTGCCTTCCTATTCATAAGGGCGGCAAAAGAGGGGATATCTCCGGAAATCTTCAGGGCGAGCAGGGTCGCCGCATCATTTGCACTCTGCAGGAGGAGGGCATATATCAGGTCGAGAATATTTACCCTGTCCCCAGCCCTTAGGTAGAGCGAGGAGCCCTCAATTCCTGTGGCCTCGGTGGGCACTGTTATATCCTCGTCCTTGTCGCACACCTCAAGGGCAATAAGTGCGGTCATAATTTTGGTTGTGCTTGCCATTGGCAGGCGCTGGTTTATGTTACTTTCGTATAGAAATCTGTCGCTTGTTGGCTCATAGAGTGCCATCGACCTTGCCGAGGTACGGCTCTTTGCCTCTGCCTCTGCTCCTGCGCATATTGCAAGAAGAGCAAGCATACAAAGCATCAGTAAAAATGCTATTGTCTTATTTGTTTGATTTTTCATATATCCCTCCCTTCCTTATTTTTTACACCAAAAAGGGGGATATACTTTCCTATTTATGTCAGATCCCGTTTGATTTTTTTAAGAATTTCGGGGGCTTGTTCTATTATATCGAGCGCCTTTTCAACGGCTGTTGGTTTGTCGGTTATGGGGACGAGTTGCACCTTTGATTCGCAGTCAATGACGAAAAATGCAATCGGTGTCACAGACGCACCTGTCCCTGCAAGTCCACCGCCGTTTTTGTCGGGAGAGAGGCGCTTGCCCGAAATATCAAGTCCGCCGCCGGCAAAACCAATACTTACCTTCGATATTGGAATTATGGTAGAGCCGCTCGGTGTCAGAATAGGACCTCCAATAGCAACGTCTGCTCGAGCAAAATCCTTTATTCCCATAAGAGATGCCTGGATCATCTCGCTTATATCATCACCGTTCATTTTTTACCCTCCTATACTTGTCTTTTCTAATATAGTATGGGTATTTGAATAGGAAAATAATCAAGCGTAGAAGGGGAATTTTTATCTCAATCAAGGCGTTATTGTCGAGGACTTCTTCTACCGAAGCGCTCTTGGCGTAGGATTTCAAAAAAGCCATAAGTGAAATCTTGGTAAACAAAAAGGGAAGAGTCAAAAAGGTTGCTAAAGCACTTGAAGAAAGGCGAGTTTCTACGTCGCCCTTAACTTTTATCTTTGCGTATTCTATCAGGTCAAGGACAAGAGAAAAGAGTATTCTTTTATCCTTAGTTTTTCTTTTCTTATTTTTGTTTTTCGTAGGAATAAATTGGAAAACCAAATATTCAATTATGATAGAGTCGTTTTCTTCGGGGGAATAATAGAGAGAAACATCAGGGAGTAAAATTAAAGCAATTATCAAAAGGATATTTGCCCAAAATACTATCCACATTAATCCCTTAATTATTCCTCCTCGGTAATTTCTGTGGGTTCTTCCACGCTAATGTCCACGGCAGTGTCCTCGGTTGCTTCTATGGTTTCGTCCTCGGTCAAGTCGACAGCATCAAAGTCATCGTCCATAGCGATATCATCCTCGACAGAAAATTCCTGCTCCTCGGGGGTGGTGACGGTCTCTGTCTCTTCCTCGGCGGGAGTGGGCATAGCACTCTCGATATCTGCCGCAAGCTGCTCGGTGTCGGCCTGCTCTTCGAGTGACAATGAGTCATTTTCCTCTGCTTTAGCACCGTTAAATACCGCCATAAGCTCGTCGGAGGTCCTTGGAAGCGAGTCCAGGTCGCGTAGACCAAAGCAACGAAGGAAGTCGGAGGTGGTACCATAGAGCATAGGTCTACCCGGGACGTCAAGACGACCCTTGGATATAATAAGACCGCGGTCAAGCAGGTTGTTCATAGCATAGGAGGAGTCTACTCGACGAAGTGTGTCGACAAAGGCACGGGTTACAGGCTGGTTGTATGCAATGATAGCCAAAACCTCCATACTCGAGGTAGAGAGTGTGCCGCTCTTTTTGATGCCGAGGGCATCTCTAATCTCGTGCAGGTAGGTCTGCTTTGTACATAGCTGGCAGGAGTCCTGATAGCACAGGAGAATTACACCACGGGGGATTTCGGGATCATTGTATTTTAAGGAATACTCAAACACCTTTTCCTTTATCTTCGCGGGAGTCATCTCAAAAACTCTTGCAAGGGTAGAGTAGGTTATAGGGTGACCTGCGGCAAAAAGGATAGCCTCGAGAGCCTCTTCAAATATAACGACTCTCTCTTCCTCTGTGCCTTCAAGGTTGGTTTCTAATTCCTTTATTTCTTCGGTCATTTGTTGTCACCGTCGCTTTCATTCTTTTCTTCGTCCGAGTGCTCAAATTCGCTGATAATTGACATGGACGGGTCATAGTCGGGGTTGAGCCTGAACATCATCTCAAGCCCTCGCTCGTTATATTCTACCACGTCCTCGATAACGGTTATCGAGGTGATAAGTATTCTTTGTATTTTTATAAGCTCAAGCACACCCATAAATCTCGCCACAAGCTCCGAGCGCGACTCGGAATCCTTGAGTAGGAAGAAGAGCGAGGCCTCCTCCTGCTCTTCGAGTAGGAGAACCATTTCCTCTATCTTTTCCTCGACAGATACTACCTTGTGCTTGATAAGTGGGTTTACAAGGTCGGTGGGCTTGCGCATAGCCTCGGCTATCTTTATTCTTCGAAGCACCGCGTTAAGCGCTTTTACCAAGAGGTCGGGGTCGAGGTCGAGGGGCAGACCCTTTTCGGGTGGGACATCGTCGGTTCCCTTAACATATCTGCCGGAATACAGCTCGTACATGGGGCGAAGCTCTTTTGCTGCCGCCTTTGCTTGCTGGTGAAGGAGCAGGGCGTTTTGAATTTCGCGACGAGGGTCGTTTTCGGTACCCTCCTCATGGGGCAGAAGCATACGGCTCTTGATAAACATAAGCTCGCTTGCCATAACGATAAATTCGCTGGCGATATCCAGGTCCATTCGCTCGCTCTCTGCCAGGTATTCCATATACTGGACGCATATCATAACTAATGGAATATCGGTGATGCAAACCTTGTTTTTTTGTATAAGTGCCAAAAGCAGGTCAAGAGGGCCTTCAAATTGGTCTATTCGATAGGTCAAGGGTTCTAAAATCATAAGTCCTCCGTCTAAAACGGTTATTGTAGGTTAAAAAATGGGTAGGAGCATCCAAAACTCGAGCATAAGGTTCGAGAGGAAGGTGGTCGCATCCGACAAAAGCCCGGAGAGGTAAAATACTCGCGAGATGCCGGCAAGAATCGGGTTCGATGCAATAAAGGGCAGAGATAGGAGCATCCTGTACACATATGCGCCGCCAAGAAGCCAGATTACCACCACCCAGTAAATCTTTCTCTCTATTCTTAGAAAGCTATAATAGAGCTTTGGGGGAAGGATAACACCTATTATTCTCGAGCCGTCAAAGGGTGGGATAGGCAAAAGGTTAAATAAGCCAAATCCCAGATTTATCTGGTGGAACAGCGAGAAAAACAGGGCGAGGTAGTAGGTAAAATTGGTGATGAAGGAAGCCTGACCGCTTAAGACAAGCTCCTTGTATGTCGAGTAAAAGAGAAGCGAGAAGAATGCACTTACAAAGGCCAAAACTATGTTTGTAAGAGGTCCGGCCAGCGAGCAAATTGCAAAATCGCGCCTCGGTTTTTTAAAATTTCTTAGGTCAATTGGCACGGGCTTTGCCCAACCAAAGTGGAAGAAAACCATACACAGAGCACCAAAGGGGTCCAGGTGCTTAAGTGGGTTTAGTGTGAGTCTGCCGTGCAGGTACGCAGTCGGGTCACCCAGCTTGTAGGCGACAAAGCCGTGGGCAAACTCGTGCAGAGTGAGTGCCAAAAGCACTGCACCAACCGAAATAATCAGTTCGGGTATACTTAAATTCAACATATCAACCCTCTTTTATCATTATTTTGATAAAACAAAGCAGTTTTAAAATTGTGTCGTTAATTATCCTCCCGATAAAGTGGACAAGGTAAGACCCTGTTTATTTAGTACGAAAGGATAAAAATAGATAATTATTTAATACCTAATTTTTGACAGGGGATGTTAAAATATTCAAATTAAACCTGTAAAATAGGATTAAATAATTGAAAAAAATGAGATTTGCCTATTGGTTGGCAAGATTAAGCTATTTAACTACTTATATAAGCGAGAAAATGTGGTTCCAAACCTCGTCCTTTCCCACTCTTGTGACAGAGGAGAAGGGCAGGATTTTGATATTCGTGCCCTTAAAGTAGTTCTCCTCAAGGTCAAGAAGCGCCTGGTTAAGCTGTGACTTGGAGAGCTTGTCGGTCTTGGTGGCAACGATGATAAAGGGCACGCCGTTGTCAATAAGCCAGTTTATCATCATAATATCATCGTCGGTGGGGCCTGTGCGAATATCTATAAGCTGGATAACAAGCTTGATAGCATCGGCAGAGGGGTTTTTGAGGAAGTAGTTTTTGGTTAGTGTGCTCCAGCCCACCTGCGACTCCCTCGACCTTCTTGCATAGCCATAGCCGGGAAGGTCGACAAGGTATAGTTTCTTGTCAACATTATAGTAGTTTATAGTTATGGTCTTACCGGGGGCGGAGGACACCCTTGCCAGAGATTTTCTGCCAAGGAGGGTGTTTATCAGCGAGCTTTTGCCCACATTTGACCTGCCCGAGAGTGCGATTTGTGGTCGAGGGTCTCTCGGGAACTGTCGAGCATTACCCACAGAGAGGGCAATGTCGGCGTTGTTTGTATTTATCTTCATAATTTCTCCTGATTAAATAAGTGCATAGTCGAGGACATCGGTAGCATTCTTGCAGGGGATAAAGGTCAGGTTGGACCCTGCCTCGGTGTCTATCTCGTCCAAGTCGCGCATATTTTCCTCGGGGATAAGCACTGTCCGTATACCTGAGCGGTATGCCGCAAGTGTTTTCTCTTTAAGACCACCGATAGCTATAACCTTTCCACGAAGAGTAACCTCGCCTGTCATTGCCACGTCGCGTCTTACAGCTCGACCCGACAGGGCACTAACAATAGCCGTCACCATTGTAACACCGGCAGAGGGGCCATCCTTGGGCACAGCGCCCTCGGGGAAGTGGATATGTAGGTCCTTGGTCTTGTAGAAGTCGGTGTCGATGCCATACTTTGTGGCGATGGTTCTGACATAGGAGTGCGCTATCTTTGCTGACTCCTTCATAACCTCACCCAGCGAGCCTGTGCATTCTATCTTACCAGTGCCGTCCATTACAGCCACCTCGACCTTAAGCATATCGCCGCCAGTCTGGGTGTAGGCAAGGCCGTTTACAATGCCCACGGTATCGAGGTTTTCCAGGTTTTCGGGCAGGAATTTCACCTTTCCGAGGAACTCAGATAGGTTCTTCGGTGTAACTGTGACACTCTTTGCGCGTCCCTCTGCCACCTTTTTCGCCGCCTTGCGCATAAGAGAGGCAAGCTGGCGCTCGAGTGTACGCACACCCGCCTCACGGGTATATCCCTTGATAAGCGCTATTATTCCTTCGTCGGTGATACGGAACATTTTCTTTTTTATTCCGTTTATCTCCATCTGCTTTGGTATAAGGTGATTTTTAGCAATTGCGAGCTTCTCGCTGTCGGTATAGGTGGACAGCTCGATTATCTCCATACGGTCAAGAAGGGGGCTGGGGATACCGTCATAGCCGTTTGCCGTCGCTATAAACATAGTGTCGGATAGGTCGATATTTATCTCCATAAAGTTGTCGCGGAAGGTCTTGTTTTGCTCGGGGTCGAGGACTTCAAGCAGGGCAGAGGTGGGGTCGCCTCTAAAATCTCTGCCTATCTTGTCAATCTCATCGAGAATGATTACAGGGTTTTCTACCCCTGCGGTAATAAGCGCAGAAACAATTCTACCGGGCATAGCACCCACATAGGTCTTTCTGTGGCCGCGAATTTCTGCCTCGTCGTGCATACCACCAAGAGAAACACGCACCGACTTGCGACCGAGGGCGCGAGCTATCGAGTATGCCACCGAGGTTTTGCCCACACCGGGCGGGCCTACAAGACAGATAATCTGACTCTTAACATCGGGGGTAAACTGCTTTACAGCAACGAATTCGAGTATTCTCTCCTTGACCTTGTCAAGGCCGTCGTGGTCGCTGTCAAGTATTTTCTTAGCCTCTTCTACGGTCACAGGTTCTTCGTCCTTTACACCAAAGGGGAACTCAAGACAGGTATCAAGATAGGTGCGAAGGACGGTGCCTTCTGCCGCACCAAAAGGCGTTTTTGAGAGCTTTGCCAGCTCCTTGTAGAGCTTTTCCTTGATTTGTTCTGGAATTTTGGCATTAAAGATGCTCTCTTCATACTGGGCAATTTCGTCATCATCCTCGCCAAGCTCGGACTGGATAGCCCTAATCTGCTCGCGAAGGAAATATTCTCTTTGGCTTCTGTCAATCTTCTCCTTGACCTTGGAGTTTATCTCAAGCTCGCACTTGAGCATCATCATCTCCTCTTCGAGGAACAGAAGAAGGCTCTCAAGCCTATCCTTGCAGTCAAGGGTCTGTAGAATATGCTGTCTGTTTTTGTAGTCTAAAAGCGCGCTTGAAGCCACAAAATCCGCAAGATATCCGGGAGAGGTGATAGCCTCACAAGCGAGCATAACCTCCTTGGGTATTGCGTTTTGTATAGCGTCAAACTCGGGCAGCCTGGTCTTGACATTACGCATAAGGCTCTCGATTTTCTCGTCGACGGTCACGGTGGGCTCGTCTATAATCTCGGCACTTGCAAGGAAGAAGCCGGAGTTTTGACGGATGTCAACCAGCTTTATTCTCGAAATACCCTCAAAGACCACCGAGAGGTAGCCCTGGGGATTTTTAACAACGTGCTTTATCTCTGCCAGGACACCATAGTCATAAAAATCGTCCTCGGTCGGCTCGTCCTGTGCGATATCCTTCTGTGCGACGAGGATAACCTTGGCATCGTGGACGGTAGCCGCCGCGGTAAATGCCTTAAGCGAAACAGGGCGGATAATCTCCACGTTCATCTGTATGGCGGGGAAGGGTACTGTGCCGCGAAGAGCCACCATAGGCAGACAAATCATTTTCTCTTCTGTATATAAATTGTTATCAAAATACTTTGCCATTTTTATCTCCAAAATTTATGTGCTATAATTCGCCAGAAAACATTATAACACAAAACAGAAGCAAAATCTATACTTTTATAAAAATATTTTTATAAATAAAGAAAATAATAGATTGACTAAAAGATTTTATCGTGATATAATAAGATGAAAAATTATGTAATTTGGGTGAAATAATGATAATTTTGGGAATAGACCCGGGACTCGCTATTGTCGGGTGGGGTGTTATTGAGAGCGATAGGGGTAAAATTCGTCCTCTTGGCTATGGCTCGATAACCACTCCTGCACATACGAGCATAGAGTCGAGGCTTTTTACAATTGCCGAGGACCTCGAGAGGCTTATCGAAAAGTATAGGCCCGACGAGATTGCTATCGAGGAATTGTTCTTTACCAACAATATTACAACGGGTATTGCCGTCGCCGAGGCGAGAGGTGTTATACTCGCCACCGCCTATAAGCTTGGGGTGAAGATAAGCGAATACACCCCATTGCAGGTAAAACAGGCGGTTGTAGGCTATGGCAGGGCAGAAAAGGGGCAGGTTATCGCTATGGTGACCTCGCTACTCAAATTGCCGAAGCCTCCAAAGCCCGACGACACCGCAGATGCCTTGGCTATCGCGATATGCCACTCGCATTGTGCCGGCTCGGGACTTGGCAGATTTTTCAATCAAAGATAAAAACGGAGTAAATTATGTGGATAGCAGATAAATGGAAAGACTATACCGTTTTGGATACCTCATCGGGTGAGAAGCTGGAGCTTTGGGGCAAATACAGTCTTATTCGTCCCGACCCCCAGGTTATTTGGCACACCGAGAAGAAGAACCCCCTGTGGCACAGGGCAGACGCAAGCTACAAGAGAAGTAAGAGTGGTGGCGGCTCCTGGAACGAGAATAGACTCCCCGAGTCCTGGGTAATCTCATACGGAAATCTTCGTTTCAGAATAAAACCTATGGGGTTTAAGCATACAGGTCTTTTCCCCGAGCAGGCTACAAACTGGGACTGGTGCTCGGAGCTTATCAGAGGGGCAAACCGACCCATCAAGGTGCTTAACCTCTTTGCCTATACCGGTGGTGCTACCGTTGCTTGTGCCTCGGCTGGTGCGTCTGTTGTGCACGTTGATGCCTCCAAGGGTATGGTCGCTGCGGCAAAGGATAACGCACAGTTAAGCGGGCTTGCCGATGCGCCTATTCGCTATATTGTAGACGACTGCAAGAAGTTTATCGAGCGCGAAATCAGACGTGGCAACTTCTATGACGGCATAATTATGGACCCTCCCTCCTATGGCCGTGGACCGACAGGCGAGGTGTGGAAGATAGAGGAGTGTATCGACGATTTTGTCGCCCTTACCTCTCGTGTCCTCTCGGACAAGCCTCTATTCTTCCTGCTTAATTCCTACACCACAGGTCTCTCGGCTTCCACAATGAAGTATATTGTAGAAACCAGGCTTCTCTCCAAATTCAAGGGAAAAAGCGAGGCAGACGAGATAGGCTTGCCTGTAAAAGAGAATGGACTTGCCCTGCCTGCTGGCTCGAGTGTCAGGGTCGAATTTGATTAAATAAGGGGATATTTACTTGGAAAAGGATATTATCATCAGGACAGAAAATTTAAGCTACGTCTATCGCGACAATGATTACGATGACGCGCTTGGGGTCGAGAGTCCTGCGCTTAAAAATATAAATCTTGAAATTAAACGAGGCGAGTACGTTGCCGTCCTCGGTCACAATGGCTCGGGAAAATCCACCCTTGCAAAGCTGTTAAACTTGATACTTGTCCCCACCGAGGGAAAGCTGTTTATTGATGGCGCGGACGTGTCCAGCCCCGACCTGTCGGAGGAAGAGGTTTTTGAGGTCAGGAAGAAAATAGGCATGGTTTTCCAAAACCCTGACAACCAGATTGTCGCAACCGTGGTCGAGGAGGACGTGGCCTTTGG
>JAZSMN010000252.1:0-3333 GCA_045535925.1 Eubacteriales bacterium | reverse complement strand
GGTTTACACCATCGTAATAGGTATAGTCTGCCTCGTATCTTGTATCGCCATAATATTTGACATCAATGTGCAAGGATAGGTTTTTAACCTCGCCATCCACCAAATCAAACTCGTAATAGACTTCTGAACCGTCATATTTTTTAGCCATATTAATACCGATAAGGCTCAAAACATAGTCATCCAAATAGACGATATAGCCGTTCTCTTTTTCTACTATCTCTGACACATAAAAGATGCTGAAGGTTATCGGGTCGACGATATCTTTTATTGTTTTAAGGGCTTCGGAGGCATTTGCATCCGTCTCTTTTGGCTTTGACCAGCCTGTACTGGTTTTTTCGGTTGACTTTATCTTTTGAAACTCGTAAGTGTAATGAGTTGTGCTACTCTTGGAATTGTATTTTGTAAGTTCAAACTCGCTTTTTAATAGGTTGGTTATTACAAGAGCGTAGTCTATTTTACTATTCTGTTTTTGGAAGGGGGAGGAGGATACAGTCTTCGCATTAAGGCTTACTGTATCTTCTTTGCCGAGGAACATATTGTCGATTTTGTCGCACAGATGCTTTACTATACCAAGCGACTCGACATTCTTGTAGGCCTCCTTGATGATGGTCTGTGTGCCTATCGCTTTTTCCTCTGTATTGAAATAGAAATAGGTGGAATATATGGTAATTGAACTTAAGTTGTTTGTACCTGCGACATTAGAGAATATCAACTCCGAGGATATTTCTATGGGTACAATGTCCTCGTTGTAGGTTATAGAGAGGTTTGCGCCTGTAAAATGTAAGAGTTTTTCAATATTGACAAAACTGCTTGCAATTTTTATATATTGCTCGAGAATCTCGCCCTTAAGAGTGGTATATTTTACATTCCATTTTCCGTCATCGTTTTGTACAACATTTACGCTTTCACACTCGATGGACGGGGTAGGCTCTATGTTCTGTGTTTGGTCGTAGGCTACAAAGGACAAAAAGTCCTCGTAACTCATTTTTGAACAAATACCGGGGATAATATTCCCCCCCGCGCCGCTGGAAAGGTATACAATTCCATCATCGTAGTATATCTCTTGGTTAGTGTATGCTCCTGTGGAGCCGACGGTTGTTTTTATTGTAAGAGCGCCATCGGCATAGATGCTCGCACTCTTGCTTCCACCGCGGAGGCTGGCACTCATACGCGAATAACCGCCAAAACTGCCAGAGGACAGCGGTAGATCTATATTGACCAGGGTTTCTATGTCCACGGAGTTGTATTTTTCGGTGTTCTGCGTGGCAACTCGGAGCAGTTTGTTTGCTCGTCCCTCCGGGGTTTTCTCGCTATAAAAATCCTCGCTCACGACAGGGGGAGTGTTGGCACAACCCACTAAAAGCGAAAAGCACAGACAAAGTGATAGTGCAATCAAAATAAGTTTTTTCATTATTGTCTCCTTTCGTTAACAATAGGGTCACTCTTCGAGAAGACTCCGGTCGAAAGAATAGGTGTAACAGAGGTGTTCGGTGTCGATTTGTGTCACTATATCTACATTTATTTGCCACTTGCAAATTTCCCCGCTCTGGTCGGTGTATATAATAATATAAACCGAGGACTTTGCAGTAAAACTTTTTGTAGTGAGTTCGGATATCAGGGTGTAGGGTAGAACCACCTTTACTCCACCCTCTCCATAGGGTGACACCTCGGTAGCCATATATGGGGTGAAATTTAAGGGCAAAAGCCAGTCACTCAGCATATATACCGCGTCAGATAGTGTGGCTTCGCTGTCGTCGAGCGTGCTTTCGCGCTCACCAATGGTTAAAAGAGACTTTATTCTTCCATCCTCGTGGATAAATTTGTACACCCTTTCGGAGGTAACTCTTGTCAACTCAAATTCCAGCACCTCTTTGTCGGTTATTGAAGCGGTTTCCCAGGATTCGCTTGTGGCGGTGGTAGAACTTGTGGTGCTGACGGAGGAGGTGTTGTGAGAATAGATGTTTGGAATTTCGCCGATTAGGGCATCGTCATAAATAGTCGACAGGTCGAATAGTAAAGAGAGGTTTTCCACCTCTTTGTAACTTTCCTTTTGCTTTTCTATGGTGGAGCAAAGACGAGCGGTGGAGTTGCTGTTGTGGTATTTCAACTCGGAGAAAAAGGACAGGGGCTTTTGCTGGTCATTGTTGCTGTCGAGGAAGGTGAAGTCGACAGTCAAGCCTCGGGGGTAGAAGTCTTTGGAGTAGGTGAGCGTTGCATCCACACTAAAGAACTTGTAGTTTGTCATATCGGATATGTATCTGACACTGTTTACAAAGCCTATCAGTGCATCGCCTTTTAGTTCGTAGTATTTTACAGTCCAAGAGCCGTCCTCGCCCTCGGTTACTACGACGCTATGACAGGCAGGGGCGTGAGTTGCTTCACTTGCCACAAGGTCGGTGCCAAAAACATATTCCACAAAGTCGGAGTATGTGGTGCTGCTCATAAGTTGCGTGCCCAAAGCATTGTTGCTGGTGCTCGACATATACATAGTGCCGTCTTTGTATATAAGATTTTCGGCTCCAACCGATTCGAGGTCCGAGTCATGGGTGGTTATTGTCAGGCCGCTTCGTATTTCGATGCTTGCCGTTTCGTTGGCGTCTCGTATGCTTAAATTTACGGTTGAGATGCCGCTTAACCTACCGTTGTTTGCCGGGAGGTCCTTAATATACATAGTTCCCGATATATCAATCGCATTTGTTTGGTCGATTAAATTATCCGCAAGTTCGGCCAGGCGCTCTGCCTTTTTCTCGCTGGTTGCCAAGCCCCGAACCGGGTTGGCATCACAGGACGCGAAAAGAAGGATGGATAACACAATCACAATTAAAGCGGGTAAAAATCTTTTCATAGGTCCTCCTTTAATTTGTTTTTATCTATTTTTATTTTACATAATAATAAAAAGATTGTCAAGGACTGTATTGTTTTTATGCGTTTTTGGGAGGCTTTAAAGCGAGTAAAACCTAAAAATAAACCTCGCCAAGCATAGCGCTTGGCGAGGTAGTTCGTTATATGAGATGATGTGTTGTTTTACCCGCCTATTCTGTGGTCCTTGCCTGTGAAATAGAGGGGGGTGTAGTCCGAGCCGACTATACGAGAGTAAATTCTGCCCTCGTAGCGTGCGGCAAGCTCCTTTGCTGAGAGGTTGGTGGAAATTATGGTGGCAAGGCCCTTGTTTTGTCTGGTGTTAAGCAGATTGTAGAGAATAGAGAGAGTCATCTGGTTGGAAAACTCTGCGCCCAGGTCGTCAATGATAAGCAGGTCGCACTCAAGGTATTTGTCCGCCTTTGCCTCACCTCCGGAGCGGCGGTATTGGTCGTCGGTAAAGTCGGCTATAAT
>JAZSMN010000054.1:0-1680 GCA_045535925.1 Eubacteriales bacterium | reverse complement strand
TCTTTCTGCCAAGGTGGTGGGCGAAAGCTCGCTACCCACCTCTATTTTCAAAGATAGTGCTTTTAGCATTTCTTTTGGCATTGTTACCGAAAGGGCTGCGGCAGGTGTAGAAACAACGCACTCCACCTCGCCCTCGCTTATCGAATAAAGCACCGAAAGCCTCTCTCGATCTATGTCGTGAGAGGCATAAATATTATAGAATACTAAATCGCGGCTTTTGTAGGAAACAGAGTTTATACCCTGCCTAGAAAGCAGAGCATTGACCCTCTCCCTTTCTGCATCATTTCCCACGAGGACTACTACGGTTTTCGTTAACTGCGTAGCCTCCTTCACCGCTTCTACAAGATAGGCATCCTCTGCTCCACCTGACAATCCATTTATCGCAATAGGAAGCGGCAGGGTCTTGGAAAATGCCTCTCTCATTGTTTCGACAGAGGCGGGGAACTCGCCGTCCTGTCGAATCAGAGAAGAAATGTTTAACATAGGTTTTACCTTTGTAAAATTATATCAATGCGAATATTTGGACATGGCCGTCTCGATATCTCCGCCGACTATTATCTCTGTGGCGAGCCTGATATCCTCCAGCTTGTTTGTTATCTGTCCCCTCTCGGTGACCGACATTTTGCCAAGCACCCAGTCTGCCAGGTCATATTCGGGATTTGGCTTTTTGCCCACACCTATCTTTATCCTCGGGAAGTCCTCGCTACCAAGCGAAGCGATTATACTTTTTAGACCATTGTGTCCACCGGCCGAGCCCTTGCGACGAATACGGAAGATGCCTGCGTCGAAGGATATCTCATCGTGAAGCACCAGTACGCGCTCGGGGGGTATCTTGTAGAAGGATGCCGCCTCGGCCACCGCCACACCCGAGTTGTTCATATAGGTCTCTGGCTTAACCAAAAGCACGCGCTCGCTACCAATTCGGCACTCGCCAACAAGGGCGTGGAACTTGGCGCGGTCAATCTTCACTCCGCACTTCTCGGCAATGTAGTCTATGGCTATAAAGCCCGCGTTGTGCCTTGTGTCCTTGTACTTGTCACCGGGGTTGCCAAGACCTACGATAATGTAGCCTATTTTCCCGCTGTCCTCTCGTGACTCTATCTGCTTGAAAAGGTCAAATATGCTCATTACTGCTCCTTGACCAAAATAAGCTCGTTTGCATAAGGCAAAGCAGCAATAGCATCACAGAGGGTGTGCCACTCGGCGAGCTTGTGAGTCCTTCTCGCGTAATATATGTTGATAAGCACCTCGTAATTCATAGTGACGGTGCGCATCTGATTGAAGGAGGAGGGTAGAAGCTGGATCATATTGTGCCACGCCTGCTTATCCTTCGACTCATTGAATTAGCATCTCTCGGCTTCAAGGAATGCGATAACCGAGCCGAGAACGGCGAGCGCAGGCTCGTCGAGCCTGTCGCAGGAGAAGTCCTCGCGGGAGAACTCCTTCGCCTGGATCTTATGCATAGTCGAGGTGGAGTTTGCCACAGTACCCACCTTGTAGGTGTCGAACTCCTTCCACCAATAGAGTGGCGCTGTTATGTCCATCGTAACGAATATCTGCCTGAGGAACTTTCTGTGGTCGCTCCCCGCCTTGGCAAGCCTTGTCGCAAGCGAAAGGTCGTTCTCGCCGAGAACGAAATTCCCCTTTTCGTCATAGTAGCTATCCATTCTGTCCCAGCTG
>JAZSMN010000188.1:0-2157 GCA_045535925.1 Eubacteriales bacterium | reverse complement strand
AGGTCAGTCTCCTTTTTTCTATTCATTCTATACACATTATAGCACAAAAATCTAAAAAATCAATAGTTTAGATAAATTTTCTTAAATATTTATTTCTAACTATATTATATAAAGATTGACTTATCACTATAATATTAGACTACATCAGGTCAAAAAGCCCTTGTGCAAGCGCTTATTTGCCGTAACCGAGGTCATTAGGCGAGCGTCCCCTCACATATCTGCGTGCGGTATACTCTCTGTGCCCCGTCTCGTCCTTAATCTTCTTCATAAGGGCCTCTATACGGTCGCAAAGGCTATCTCGCTCTAACTCAAGCATTGTGATAAGCTCCGCTCTTTCTTCCTCTGTCAAAAGGTTGACCGGTGCGCTCTCTATATTCTTCTTAAACCATCCAAACATAGTTCCTCCAAAATGTAAAGAATGCTTTGCATATTCTATAAATGGCGTATAGCGTGTTAAATTATCAGGCCTCAAACCAAGCCATCTATCCAAGCAACAATGCTATCCCAGAAGACATATCCAAGGACTCCGCAAAGGCACAGGAGAATAAAGATACCCCAGCCTGCAACCATCGCGGTGGTGGCAAGCTTGGTCTTTTCGGCCTTGGCTAATGCCTGCTTTTCCTTCTCGTCAAGCTCCTTTAGGTTTGCTCGAAGCTCGGCTTCAAGGCGGCTTCTTTCCTTTTTCAGGGCCCTAAGATAATCTCCCTTTGGTCCCTCGTGCCAGAGTATATGCTTAACCTTCGAAAGTTCGCCAGAGAGTACAATTCTTTGGTCCATCAGGGTAAAGAGGTGCTTTTTTCTCTCGAGGCTTATCTTGTAGGAGGATATGCTCCTCTGTCTTGGACGAAGCCTTCCATACTCGCTTCGCATACCAGATATGTAGGCATCCTGCCTTTTGGTAGCGAAGTTTTTCCTGCCGCCTGCACTACCGCGGTATAGCTCGATGAGGCGCAGGTTAATCTCGTCACGCCTGTGAAGGAGCTCTGTAAGCTCGCTCTGGTAGGAGGCAAGAATAGCTCTATCAGCCTTCCCCGGGAGTCTGTCGTGGGCTATGTCCACAAGCGTTAGTCTATAATAGCGCTCGTTGTCCTTTATCTCAAAGTTTTTCGCTGTGGTGAGTCTTTCTTCTGCCTTTTTCAGCTCGGCCGCTACTCGCAGGCGCTCCCTTTTAGCCGCCCCGTCCTCAAGGCTTCGCAAAAAGCTATACTCGTACATAGCATTTCGCTCCTTGAGTTCCAGGTACTCTGCCCTCACTCTTTCCTCTACGGCTTCAAGGTCAATGCCGCTCTGTTTGCTCTTGATTTTTCTCGCCTGCCCTCGGTTGAAGGTGTACTCGGGCTCGCGTGTCTCGGGCTCCCTCTTTTCGGTGGGTGCCGAGTCTACCTCTGCCGCCCTCTCCATATCAACGACAGGGTCGATGGTCGCGCTCTGCGTTCTTCTACGCTTTTCGTCTTCCTCCGCCTCTCTTAAGATGCGAAGCATCTCCTCGCGTCTTTGGTCCTGCTCGGAGGTCGCTTTTTCCCTGGTCGCGGTAGTGGTGGGAGCGCTTTTTGGCTGGATATCCGGGTAGGTGGGCGAGATATCAATACCGTGCTCGGTGGGGCTTTCTCTATGCTCTGTCACAGGGTCAGAGAGGACCTTTTCTTCCTGCTCGCACAGTTCCCTCTCTCGCTCGAAATTGTCCGACTCTTTTATATATCCCTTGTTCTTGGGGAGTCGGTCAAGCTCCTCCTCAAGGCTTCCACCCAGGTCAAAACGCACCCTCTCTGCTCTTGGCTCGGGGTCGGGATAGGGCGAGGAAATATCATATTCCGCCCCTGTCAGCTCCTTGCCAGCTAAAGTGGGTGTGGTCTCGATAGAGGGTTTGGTCTTTGCTGCAACAGTAGTATTATCCCTCGAAGTGTCCACCCGTGTGACTTTTTCCTGTCTTGTTTCGCCCTTTATGGGCTCGCTTACACAGACGGCTTCACCGCTTGAAAGGTCTATATGTGCGAGGGTAACGCCATCGATATGAAGATATTCGAAGCTTGTAGGCTCTTCAAAGCCTCTGGTGACCTCTGCCCAGTCTATCCCATACGGGTCCTCGGGCTTTGCCGTGGTGGGTGCGCCCTCTTTTTTGTTTTCCGTGGTTGTCTCGCCCTCGAGAGTGCCGTCGCC
>JAZSMN010000045.1:0-6992 GCA_045535925.1 Eubacteriales bacterium | reverse complement strand
TAAATGCTATCAAAGAGGCTGGCGGAGTTGCTGTTTGGGCACACCCCCTGGGTGGCGAGAGAGAAAAGCGCATCGACCGTATAGAGGTGGAAAGAAGGCTTGGAGTCCTCTGTCCTATGGGCCTATGTGGACTCGAATGCTTCTACTCGAGGTATACCGAGAGAGAGGCAAGGATGCTCACCGGGGTAGCAAAGGAGTTTTCCATCTATGTTAGCGGTGGTAGCGACTACCACGGCAAAAACAAGACGGTGGACTTTGGCTCGCTCTCCTCTGACGGATATACACCCTCGGAGGATGAGATAACAGTTCTAAGTCGGCTTGGGATAGAGGCTTAAAGGACGGAAAAAGGTAAAAATAGCACAAAGAATAAACCGAACAGATACCAGCAAATATTAGACAAATAAGTTTTAATATTAAGGAGACCCTATGGAACAAGGAAAACGACCGACAGTCCTTCTGTTTGGAAACGGTCCGTTAAGAGCCTTTGGTGGCGAGTCTTGGGACGAGTTTTTGGCGAGTATGCGTAGACGCGAGGACCTGCCGCAGGGTGTGGAATTTGTCAAGAAAATTAAGTGCCCCGAGCCGCTTAAGGCGATAATTATAACCGGCGACGATGTTGACCACGCTATGGAAGAAAAATGCGAGGACCTTTTGCGGCGCCCGCTTATAGGCGAGGAGCTTTACAAGATGCTCTGTCAGTTTCTTTCGGTGGGCTTTGACCATATCATCACCACCAACTACACCTATGAAATAGAAAATGTACTTACTTATCCACATCCGATAACGATGAGTAGGCTTTATTCTATCTCGCGTGGCTTGGCGAGGGCGCGCGGACACAAGCACTTAGTGCACAGCTACAACAGTGTGACCTTTGGCGGTGTAGAGAACAAGGTCTGGCATATTCACGGTGAGCTGTCAAGACCTGGTAGCACGGTTATAGGTCACTACTATTACGGCAATATGCTTTTCAGAATAAAGGAGGAGGCCGACCGAGTGTCGAAGAAGCAAGAGCCCGGCGAAGAGCAGCAGAGCTGGGTAGAGGCATTCCTTTATGGTGACATATATTGCGTTGGGTTTGGCTTTGGACTATCCGAGCTTGATATGTGGTGGCTCTTAAATCGCAAGGCAAGGGAAACACGTAACGAAGGAAAACTGTACTTCTATGACCCAAACCCTGTGGGGTATAATGAAAAGCGAGACCTGCTTTCACAGCTGCACTCAAGAAGCACAGGCGAGCCTATTGTCGAGATGCTCGACCTCGGCTTTTCTCTCTCGGGGGAGGGTGAGGGCAAGCGCATAGAGAACGGCGACTTCCGTGATTTCTATGCCGCGGTTATAGAAGACCTTAAGAACAGAATTGTGCATTAAGTGGGGGACGTGTCGAGATTTTTAAAAAGCTATGTAAAGAAAAGCTTACATTATATCGGCACATATTCACTAAAAAGCATAGCATATTATCAATACAAAAAGCACGGCAAGCTCGGTTTGAGTAGTTGCCGTGCTTTTTCTCGTTTGACTGTGGGGTATTCTTCTAAAGCTGTTTCTGGCTAAACAGGGGGACGCAACGGGGCTTCCTAGTCGCATATGGATAGTAAGATGTTTAAAGTTTCTTTACAAAAACTTAATTGATGAGCGAAGGGTAAAATGATTAAATAGAATAAATAGGAGCAATAATTATAACGGGGTAGAGAGGTGATAGGTGGTATGAAAAAGTTCGCAAGATTTATATTTTCTGGATATTTTTTGTCGTTTGTTATGATAATGCTTGAGGTAGCGACCCTCTTTTTCTTAATTGTTAGGCTTTCGGCATACTCCATCTATTTTCTTCTCCTTACACTCGCGGTTAATTTTCTCTCGCTTCTCTCGGTGATAAACGCAGACACCAATCCCGAGCACAAGGTGACCTGGATTTCGGTTATTTTGCTTTTGCCGATACTCGGCTCGCTTTTATATATCCTTTTTCGCTCGCGGGGGATGACAAAACCCGAACAAAAAAGAGCCGAGCAGATAATAGAGGCTATATCAGAGCGACTGGGGGATAATTCCTGCATTGATATACTTGAGGCACAGAGCAGGGAGGCCTCTTGCCGAGCCAGGGCAATATTAAATTCATCGAGGACCTCTCGACTATATATGAATACCGCCAGCCGTTATTTTTCCTCGGGCGAGCAAATGTATCTCGAGATGCTAAAGGACCTGGAAAATGCCAAGCATTTTATATTTTTAGAATACTTTATCCTTGAGGACGGCGTTATGTGGCAGGAGATTTTTGGGGTCCTCAAGAGGAAGATTAGAGCGGGAGTAGAGGTACGCCTTTTGATAGATGATATTGGGTGTATGAGCAAGGTAGGAAGGGAGTTTGACAGGGAGGTAAGGGAAAAGGGGATAAGGCTCTTGCGCTTTGGTAAATTCACCCCTCGTTTTTCTTCTCGCCACAACAACCGTGACCACCGCAAGCTGCTTGTTATAGATGGTGCTGTGGGATATACAGGGGGGATAAATATTGCCGACGAGTATATAAACTCGCTCGAGAGGTTTGGACATTGGAAGGATGGCGGAATCAGGCTCTTTGGACCTGCAGTGAGCGGTATGACCGCCATGTTTCTTTTTATGTGGGATATGACGGAGAAAGGGGAGAGCGATTATAGGAGATATCTTGACATGAAAACCAAGATGCCTACACCCGTGTCAAATAATTCGGGGTTTGTTCTCCCCTTTGGTTGTGGACCAAAGCCGCTGTATAGTGTTGGTATAGGAAAGCGCGCACTGCTTGATATTATAGGTCGCTCGCAAACTTATGTTTACATTACCACGCCTTATTTGATAATAGACTATGACCTTGGCGAGGCGCTTGTTGGGGCGGCGCTTCGTGGAGTGGACGTGCGGATAGTAACCCCCAAAAAGGCGGACAAAAGGTTTGTCAATATAATGACAAAGGGCTCGTATATGTCGCTTATAAAGTCTGGGGTGCGCATATTTGAATACACCCCCGGCTTTATACACGAAAAAACCATAGTTTCCGATGACCTATATGCCATCGTTGGTACTATAAACCTTGATTTTCGCAGTCTTGAGCACCACTTTGAGGATGCAGTTTGGCTTTATGGTGGCGGTACGGTTAATAATATAAGGAGTGGGGTGGAAGAGACACTATCCCGCTCGGAGGAGATAGATGAAGAAGGGGCGAGGATGAATTTTCTTTGGCGGATTTTTCGCTCGCTTTTGCGTCTGTTTTCTCCGCTTTTGTAGGTTCCCCTCGGGGTTATAGGGGCAAAAATGAAAAACTGAATAAGCATCGAATCTCTGGATAGAATAAGGATGTAATAAAGAAGGAGGTTAGTATGAAGCATTTTATTTGTAAAGAGTGCGGCACGCTTGTGTCACTGGTTAACGGTGGGGGAAAGAGACTCTCTTGCTGTGAGATGCATATGGATGAGCTTACACCAAAATGGGAGGGAACAGGCTCTGAAAAGCACACGCCGAGGGTAGCATACGACGGCAACCGCATTTCGGTATCCGTCCCACATCCTATGGACAGGGACCATCGCGTGGACTGGGTGTGCATTGTCACAGATAGGGGTAGCCAACGCAAACTACTCGAGGATGAAAAGGGGTGCAGTGCAGAATTTTATTTGTCGGACGATGAGAGACTTATAAAGGCGTTCGCCTATTGCAATCTTCACGGTCTGTGGGTTCGTGACGTGGAGCCTGACATTGATAATGAAAAGGACAGAGGGACAGATAGTATCCACCATAGAGAAAAGGACAGCAGCCTTAAACAAAAGGGGAAAGACTAAATTGCAAAATCCAAAATCGAGCCGCTATAATATATATGGGGGCGTCGATAAAAAAGTCCCTGTGGCATAGTCCCGGCAAAAGAAATAGAGAGAAGGCGTCGGAGTTATTACCGATTTCTTCTCTCTATTTTTTATTAAAATTTAAATGGATTCAAGCGCAAATACAACCTCGTCTAACTCCTCGAGGCTCTTCGCCATGCTCTGGGGTGTGAGGCTTGCCGCTTCGTAGGTATGTACATTGCATTCGATACCCACATTGTCGCTTTTTCCACTGCGAGGCGGGGTTATCTGTATATCCGTGACAGGAAAATTGGCTGCAAGGTGGTCGATTATCTTTCTTACATTGGTGTCAAGATATATTTCGACATAAATACCAAAGCGGGTGTTTCTTCGTGTCAGCTTGTATTCCAGTCTCGACATTATCGTGGTGGCAAGGACCGCCGCAACAAAGGTGATAGCCGCGCCCGCATAGTAGCCAAGACCGAGGGCTATACCAATAGCACCCACTGTCCAAAGGCCCGCCGCGGTAGTAAGACCTGTTATCTGGAATCTACCCTTAATAAGGATAGTACCAACACCGAGGAAACCTATTCCGGATATAACCTGTGCCGAGATACGCAAGGGGTCACCCGTGCCAAGAATTTCCTGGGCATAGACACCTGTCATAGCGGTTAGTGTCGCACCAAGACAGACGAGAATATGTGTGCGCATTCCTGCCGCACGTCCCTGTTTGCCTCTCTCTGCACCTATCACACCGCCTGCAATTACAGACAAAAACAGGCGCAACAAGTCCTCCCAAAAACCAGAAAGGCTCACGAACCAGTTACAAATCGATTCCCACATATCTCCTCCGTCAATTTCCATAATCTTCTTTATTTCATTGTAGCACAAAAGGAAAATAAAGTCAATGAAACATAAGTAAAAGTTGCTTTTATGATAAATTTATGCTTCCAAATATTTGTATATTTTTAACTAAAAATAAAAACATAGAAAAAACTCTTGCATAAGTAAATAAAAAAAGTTATAATAAGGGGGAAGGACCAGACCCAATGTGGTGTTTTCTCACACAAAAAGTGTAAGAACACGAGGGGGCACCTTTATCACCTTTGGCGGCTATCTCGAAAGGGCCCGATATAGAGCGAGGCCTTGCCCGAGGTTATGGTTTGTTCACACATCGAGCGCAAAAGGCGAAATTATACATATTTTGCTTTTTCATATATACATCTTGTTGATTAAAAGAAAGGAAAGTTCAAATGAACATTGCTTTTAGTTCTCTGCTTGAGGCGGGTGCGTTCGGATTTGGTAATGTGCTATCTCTTCTTTGCGGTCTTGCCCTCTTCCTTTACGGAATGGATGTTATGGGCGACTCGCTTAAGAGGAGCGCAGGCTCTTCGCTTAAGGCGATACTTGGCAAAATGACTTCTAATCCTGTTTCAGGATTTCTTCTTGGACTTGCGGTTACCGCGGTAATCCAGTCCTCCTCGGCTACGACGGTTATGGTTGTCGGTTTTGTAAACTCGGGCACTATGACCCTGCTCCAGGCCGTTGGTGTTATCATCGGTGCAAACGTTGGTACTGCTGTGACCGCTTGGCTCACCGCTCTTAATGGTCTTGGTGCAATGGACTCCACCACCGCAGGCTTCCTCAATGCTTTGAAGCCTGACTCTTGGATGCCTATTCTTGCGGTTATCGGTATTTGCCTTTTGATGTTCTCTAAACGTGGCAAGAAGAAGGATATAGGTGCTATTCTCCTTGGCTTTGCCGTACTTATGGTCGGTATGAGTATGATGAGTGACTCGGTAAGCTCGCTCAAGAACGATGAAGGATTCAAGCAGATTCTTCTTATGTTCGAGAACCCGATTCTCGGTGTTCTTGCGGGTCTTGTTCTTACCGCTATTGTTCAGTCCTCCTCCGCCTCGGTTGGTATTCTTCAGTCCTTGACGGTTACCGGTGCTATATCTTATGCTACCGCGATTCCTATCGTCATGGGACAAAACATTGGTACCTGTGTGACAGCACTGTTGTCCTCGGTTGGCGCTAACAAAAATGGTAAGCGCGCCGCTCTTGTGCACTTGTACTTTAACATTATAGGTGTTGTGGTGGTTCTTGCGCTTTACTATATTCTCGATGCGATATTTAGCTTTGGTCTAAATCTTGTTGTTATCGATATGTGGGGCGTTGCTATTGTCCACACCCTCTTCAAGATAGCTTGCATGGCTCTTATATCCCCCTTCTACAAGCTGCTCGCAAAGCTTGCGACACTTACTATCAAGGACGGTGGAGACGGCGAGGAGGTTACAAACCTTCTTGACGAGCGTCTTCTTGAAACCCCCGCTATCGCCGTAGAACGTGCAACCCAGGTTGCCTACACTATGGCAGAGCTGTCGGGCAAGGCACTGCTTGATTCGATATCCCTCTTTACCGTGTATGACGCAAAGGTTGCCGATGCCGTTCGTGACCTTGAGTCCAAGGTGGATGCACTCGAGGACTCTCTTGGCGCATATCTGGTCAAGGCCTCTGCCTGCGAGCTGGACCAGCGCGACTCCGAGCAGGTGACAAAGCTCCTTCACATAATAGGCGACTACGAGCGCATATCCGACCACGCGGTAAATATTGTAGAGTCGGCAGAGGAGCTTATGGAGAAGAAGATAGAGTTCTCCACCGATGCACAGCACGAGCTTGAGGTTCTTCGCGAGGCAGTTGTCGAGATTGTAAAACTGACATATACAGCATTTATAAACAACGATTTGATCGGGGCACAGGATATCGAGCCTCTTGAACAGGTGGTAGACGATCTTCGTGACAAAATTAGACTTAATCACATTCTTCGTCTGCAAAAGAGCGAGTGTACCATCGAGCATGGCTTTGTACTTTCCGACCTGCTTACAAACTTTGAGCGCGTGGCAGACCATTGCTCAAACATTGGCGGCTGCGTAATCGAGATTTCTGCCTTCGATTCTCTGGAGATGCACAAGTATCTGTCCGAGGTTAAGAAGGGTAGCGAAAACTACGAACAGAAGTATCAGGTATTCTCTCAAAAGTACAGCCTCTAATTCTGTAAATTTAATATAACAAGCCACGCTCTGTGGCAAAGGAGCATCTTGACAAGGGTCAAGATGCTCCTTTGTTATAGCTAAAGAGAAGGGGGGTATGGACGGATGGGTTGGGAATATGTTTTATTGTTACAAGAAGTCG
>JAZSMN010000210.1:0-3124 GCA_045535925.1 Eubacteriales bacterium | reverse complement strand
TAAGCGACACGGTGTCGGTGTGAGCCTTTTCGCAGGATATTTTATGTACCATCGCCTGAATGGGAGTGCGCTGATACTTGCCACCGAAGGGCATAAGCACTGTTCCTGCGCCGATGGTACTGTCAAATCTCTCGGAAAGTCCACGCTTGGAGCAACAGTTGAGGTCGGTGGCTACCGAGGTCAAGCCCTCGGCAAAATCTTCGGGGATAGTCTTGGTATAATCCTCTATCTTGGGTGTGGAAATATCAATATGCTTTTCTGCACCGTTGGAGTTCAAGAACTCGCGACTGATGTCACAAATAACCTTGCCGTTCCAGGTCATACGGAGTCTGGGCTCAGCCTTAACTACTGCTACAACGGTGGCCTCAAGGTTCTCTCTGTCTGCAAGAGCGAGGAAGCGCTCTCTGTTTTCCTTTTCGATAACAACAGCCATTCTCTCCTGCGACTCGCTTATAGCAAGCTCGGTGCCATCAAGACCTTCGTACTTCTTGGGTACTGCGTTAAGGTCAATGTCAAGTCCGTCGGCAAGCTCGCCGATAGCAACAGATACACCGCCCGCACCAAAGTCATTACACCTCTTTATCATAGAGGAAACCTCGGGATTTCTAAACAGACGCTGGATCTTTCTCTCCTCGGGAGCATTACCCTTTTGAACCTCTGCACCACAGTTTTCAAGCGACTTGAGGTTATGCGATTTGGAGGAGCCTGTCGCACCGCCGCATCCGTCACGACCTGTTCTACCGCCAAGAAGAACTACAAGGTCACCGTCCGCAGGAACTTCACGGCGAACGTTCTTCGCGGGAGCGGCGGCGATAACTGCACCGACCTCCATGTGCTTTGCTGCATAGCCATCGTGGTATATCTCGTCAACAATGCCGGTTGCAAGGCCTATCTGGTTACCATAAGAAGAATAGCCTGCTGCTGCGGTGGTTACAATCTTTCTCTGGGGGAGCTTGCCCTCGAGAGTCTGCTCGATAGGACGGAGGGGGTCTGCCGCACCGGTAAGACGCATAGCGCCATAAACGTAGGATCTACCGGAAAGGGGGTCACGGATAGCACCGCCAATACAGGTAGCGGCACCACCAAAGGGCTCTATTTCGGTGGGGTGGTTGTGTGTTTCGTTCTTAAAGAGGAGGAGCCAAGGCTCTTCTACACCGTCCACGTTTACACTAATCTTGACGGTGCAGGCGTTAATCTCCTCGGACTCATCGAGCTTCGAGAGAAGGCCTGCTTTCTTAAGGCACTTTGCCGCAATAGTACCTATATCCATAAGGTTTATAGGCTTGGTTCTACCAAGGCTCGCTCTTGCTGCAATATAATCGGCATACGCCTCCTCAAGCACAGGGTCATCAAAATGCACGCTGTCCACGGTTGTATTAAATGTGGTGTGACGGCAGTGGTCGGACCAGTAGGTGTCTATCATCCTGATTTCGGTGATAGTGGGGCATCTACCCTCGGTCTTGAAATAACCTTGGCAGAACTCTATATCGTCCGCGTCCATAGCAAGACCATACTGGGTTACAAAGGCCGCAAGTCCCTCTCGGTCAAGGTCGAGGAAGCCCTCAAGAGTCTTTACCTCGGTGGGGATAGAATACTCTGCCTTTATAGTTTCGGGCTTTTCAAGAGATGCTTCGCGGGATTCGACCGCGTTTATAACGTGCTTTTTGATTTTTGCAAGGTCATTTTCACTTACATTACCATAGAGCAGATATACCTTGGCGCTTACTACGTTAGGCTTCTCGCCCTGGGAAATAAGCTGGATGCACTGGGCGGCAGAATCTGCGCGCTGGTCAAACTGACCAGGCAAAAACTCGGTGGCAAATACGGTGGCACCGTCTGTATCAAGCTCGGTATATGTATTGTCAAGCTGAGGCTCGGAGAATACAGTGCCTACTGCGTAATTAAACAGCTCTTCGGTGATATTCTCGGCATCATAGCGATTGAATACCCTGATTTTTTCCACTCCCTCGATGCCGAGGAAGGTGGATATCTCCCCAAGGAGGGCTCTGGCCTCGTGGTCAAGCGAGGGCTTTTTTTCTACATAAATGCGATATACCATTTATTTTATCCTTTCTTCGCCATAAGCGCTCTTTGGCCTATATCGTGTCTATAAAATGCGTTGTCAAAGGAGACGGACTCCACCTTTTTGTAGGCAGACGAGATAGCCTCTTCGAGAGTGGGGGCAACTGCTGTTACGCCGAGGACACGGCCGCCTGCGGTAAGAAGTCTTTCACCGTCAAGCTTTGCACCAGCGACAAACACATCGGGGGCAACCGAGGTATCCATTGTTATCTCGTATCCCGACTCGTACTTTTCAGGGTAGCCCTTCGATGCCATAATTACGCAGCACGCGCTCCCCTTGGCAAACCTTACCTCGCACTCGGCGAGTGTGCCCTCGGTGGTCGCGCGCATTATAGTCAACAGGTCGGACTCAAGAAGAGGAAGAACAACCTGGGTCTCGGGGTCGCCAAAACGACAGTTGTACTCTATAACCTTGGGGCCGTCGGGTGTGAGCATAAGACCGAAGTAAAGACAACCACGAAATTCCCTGCCCTCTGCCTTCATAGCGCGAATGGTGGGAAGGAATATAGTCCTCATACACTCCTCGGCTATCGCGTCGGTGTAGTAGGGGTTGGGTGCAATTGTACCCATACCGCCGGTGTTTAGACCTGTATCAAAGTCGCCTGCGCGCTTGTGGTCCATGGAGGAAACCATAGGCTTTACCGTTTCGCCATCTGTGAAGGCAAGCACCGAAACCTCGGGTCCTGTGAGGAACTCCTCAACCACAATGCGACTACCACTAGCACCAAATTTACCGTCCTCCATAATGCTCTTTACAGCATCGAGGGCCTCCTCGCGAGTGGTGGCAATTATAACACCCTTGCCAAGCGCCAAGCCGTCTGCCTTGATAACAACGGGAATATCGGCGGTTTTCAAATGCTCCAAAGCATCGTCAGCATTGTTAAAAACAAAATAGTCAGCGGTTGGAATACCATATTTTTTCATAAGATTTTTGGAGAAAACCTTACTACCCTCAATGATTGCGGCGTTTTTGTTTGGACCGAAGCACTTAACACCGATTTCGTTTAAGGCATCCACACAGCCTAAAACCAACGGATCGTCG
>JAZSMN010000178.1:0-8683 GCA_045535925.1 Eubacteriales bacterium | reverse complement strand
CACCGAGACCGCCGAGGATGGCAGAGAGGCTACCTTCGTAGTAGAACCCCTCGTGTCCGGTTACGGTATCACTATCGGTAACTCTCTTCGCAGAGTTTTGCTCTCCACCATTACCGGCTATGCCGCAACAAGCATCAGAATTGACGGTGTACTTCACGAGATTTCTGCTTGCAACGGCGTTACCGAGGATGTTCCTGAGATTGTACTCAATGTAAAGGGTATTGTTGCAAAACTCCACACCGATGAGCCCAAGACCGTTGTTATCGACGTAATTGGTCCTTGCGAAGTAACTGCAGGTGACATCACCCGTGATGCTGATATTGATATTCTCAATCCAGGCCACCACATCTGTACTGTAAGCGAAAATGCTCGCTTCTTTATGGAAATCACCTTCGATAAGGGACGCGGTTACCACCTCTCCGAGGCTAACAAGCAGAACTATCTTGCAGGTGTTGGTGCTAATGTTGGTGCTCCTATTGGTCTTATTTTCATCGACTCCATATTCACACCTGTTTACAAGGTTGAATACACCGTTGAAAATACCCGTGTAGGAAATATCACTGACTATGATAAACTCACTTTGAAGGTTCTTACAAACGGAACCATCACTGCAAAAGAGGCAGTATCCTTCGCTGCCAAGGTTCTCAATGATCACCTTAAACTCTTTATTGATATGTCGGAAAAGGCCGCTGGCACTGAGACCCTCATAGAGAGACCGGAGGTTCAAAAGGAAAAAGTCCTGGAGATGACCATTGAGGAACTTGATATGTCTATTCGTAGCTTCAACTGCTTGAAGCGCGCGGGTATTGACACCGTCGAGGATCTGATCAGCAAGCGCGAAGAGGATATGATCAAGGTTCGTAATCTCGGTCGTAAGTCTCTTGAGGAAATTATTCAAAAGTTGAGCTCTTTGGGTCTCAGCTTGAGAAAAGACGAAGAATAAGATAATAAGAGGAACATAATTATGAGAAAACTTGGTAGAACTACCGCACAGCGTAAGGCTATGCTCAGAGGTATGGTAACTCTTCTTTTAGAATGTGGCAAGGTTGAAACCACATACACAAGAGCACAGGAGATCTCTGCTAAGGCAGACGAGATGATCACCCTCGGTAAGAAGGGCACTCTTGCTGCATATCGTGCTGCTCTTGAGTACATCACCAAAGAGGATGTTGCGAAGAAGTTGTTCTCCGTTATCGCTCCCGCATACGCAGAGCAGAACGGCGGATACACCACCGTGCTTAAGATGGGCCCCCGTCGTGGCGATGGCGCAGAGACCGCGATTGTTAAACTCGTAGAGGTTGCTGCTCCCGCGGCAGAGGAAACTCCCGCTAAGTAATTCCTATCCTATATCGACATTTGTCGTTTGGGTATTAAAAAAGGACAGGTACAGTTTTCTGTACTTGTCCTTTCTTTTTGTATTTAATTTTAGAAACATCTGGGAAATATACAGTTATCCCAGTACAATCATTTCCCACAAACTACTATATACCACTTTCGAACACTCAAATGAAATAAATACACAACTATTATCACTAAACAAAAATAAAACGGCACAAGATTATCTTGTGCCGTTTTGCGCATATTAAATTATTCCGCTTTTGGGGTAGTGCCACTAGGTAAACCAACTACACTGTCGACAGGGAGCGAAAAAGCGATGCCCTGGCCAGGAGTTTGGAGCCCCACCGCTTTATACAGTGCGTGAAGAATATCATTCTTGATAGCTCTATCTACCAGTATCATAACAATTTCCTTTTCAGGCTGAATAGAGATGCCAAACAGCTTTTCCGCCTCGGCATTTGCTGTTCCTCTTGCGCGTATTACGGTGCCTCCTGTCGCGCCAAGTCCGCGCGCGGCGTCCATCACCTCATCCGAGAAGCCCGCGTTTACTATACAGAATATTACCTCGTGCGAGTAACCGCTCATCCGAAGATACCTCCAGTCTTGTTAGATAAAAATTGATAAATAGCCACACCTATGGTGCTTGTCATAGGCACGGTATAGGCTATACCGCTCCCGTTTTTTACCGACTTAAATTTTTCACCAAGCATATCCATGGCCGCTTTAGCCTTGTCCTTGCGGATTACACTAATAATCACCGAGCGCTCAGAATCGTCAAGACCCAACATTTGTAGTGCCTCGGTCCTTGCCGTGCCCTGTGCGTGTAGGATTGTCTGGAAATTGACCTCAAAGCTTTGTAATAGATCTACATAAAAATCGGTTTTAGCCCGATTTACCACCGTGAAAAGCAGCTGCATTTTGTCCGGCGCCTTGATAGAGGACTTGCCGGCACTTTTCGAGCCTGGATCTATATCGTTAGCATTGTTTTTAGTTCTTGCCATTTCGTCCTCCTTACATAAAGTCGATTATCTGCTCGTCGGATGCGTTGAGTATTTGCTTAAGCTGTGCCGAGTGACGAATCTTCGCTTCCATAATCGATTTGAAACCGAGCAACTGGATAGAGATAGGCGGAGCCATTGCAACCATAGCCACTATTCCAAATGCGTCAGCGAGGATATTTTCGGGTCCACCAATAGCACAACATACACCGACCGCCATAGGCAGAATAAATGTAGAGGTCAAAGGACCGCTCGCAACTCCACCCGAGTCAAAGGCGATAGCCGTATACATCTTTGGAACAAAGAAGGAAAGTCCCAAGGAAATAAGATAACCGGGGATAAGATAATACAGCAAGCTAAAGTGGAAAATGATGCGAATAATAGAGAGGCATATCGCTATACCTACACCACAAGAAAGGGCTATCATCATCGATTTTCTCGACACGGTACCCTCTGTTATCTGTTCGACCTGCTTGTTCAGGACGTGCACAGCAGGCTCGGCAAGTACAACTACAAGTCCGATAACGAAGGACAGAATGGTAAGCACGAGCGGGGACTCTGCCAGCTCAAGACCAAGCTTGTATCCAATGGGCATAAAGCCAACCTTAACCGACGAGAGAAATATTACAAGCCCCAGGAATGTATACGAGATACCCACCGTGATTTGTAACAGCTTCTTTTTAGGTAGCTTAAGGCAAAGTATTTGCAGTATGATAAAGAATATTACGATAAGACCAAGGGCGAGAACAACCTCTTTTGCTGTTTCGAGGATAGTATGTAGTATGTTGGATAGAGATATGTCCATCACATATTCGGTCGCAAAGCTGGGTATCTCTCCTGTTACAGTACAGCAAAGAATGAGTACCGCAAGCATAGGTCCTATCGAGCATAGAGCGATGATACCAAAGGAGTTTTCTCCCGCATCCTTACCGCCGATACTGTTTGCAATACCTACACCAAGAGCCATGATAAAGGGGACTGCAATTGGGCCGGTAGTCACTCCACCCGAGTCGAAGGCAAGCGGTATAAGCGCCTCGTTCTCGCTTATAAAGAGGAGTGTGCAGAAAGCGAAGAGCACCATATAGAAGAACAAGAGCATGCTCGACAGAGGCTTTCTAAAAACTATTTTGAGAATAGATAGCAGCAAAAAGCCACCCACACCCACACCTACTGTGACTATAAGCACGGTGCTATTCATAATAGCGCTAACCTGTCCTGCCAAAACAGAGAGGTCAGGCTCTGCAACTGTGATAAGTATTCCCATCGCAAAGCATACTCCAAGCAGAAGAGCAAGCGATTTTAGTCGTGTAAGACCTGCACCGATATGCTCGCCCATAGGGGTCATAGCCAGGTCTGCACCAAGATTAAACAGCCCAATTCCCAAAATCAGCATCAGGCTTGAAATTATAAACACCGTCAGTTCTTCGGCGGAAAAGTCAATAAGCGGTGTAAAATTCAATATACAAACTATTGCCACAATAGGCAAAACAGAAAAGAATGACTCTTTAAACTTGTTTAGCAGTATGTTAACCAACTTGTTCTCCTTTCTTGCGTTATCAACAACTATTATATCATATTATATTAGATATGTTCAAGCATTTTGTCAAAAAAGATAAATATTTTGACCGCTTTAAGCTTAAATATTTTGCCAGTTTATGCAAAGCAAAACGCCTCTTTCCGAGGCGTTTTTCAACTCTATTGGTTTTCGATAAATTATTGCTTTTCGCTACGCAAAACAGATAGGCGCTCGGCGTTTTGCTCCACGTTTTTCTTGCGCAGGGGATACCAAAACCATAGTATCAGGGCGAGCAGAGCAAAGCCCACCGCCGGCAAAATTGTAGAAATAAGATATATGCCGTTAAGGACAGAGGGCTCGAAAGCCGTGGCATCAGTATAGCCGATTAGGGAGAGCAAGCCACCGCTAATTCCAGCTGCAGCCGCTTGTCCTAGCTTTCTTGCGAAGGAATAGATAGCATATATCGACCCATCCTCGCGCCGTCCGTTCCTAATCTCGGCATCGTCTATAACATCGGTGATAAGCGCCCAGGACACCATGGTAAATATTCCAAGCCCCAGCCAGCTGATGCTGTTTATCGCCACATACACCCACACATTTTTTGGTCTGATTATAGCCAAGGCAAGGCACACACCTGCCGCCACCAGGTTAGAAACAGAGCTTAACTCCGCTTTGCCAAATAGACGGGCAAGAGGTTTTGCCACACCCGCCGCTATCAGCATTCCGCCCACCATTGCCACCGTAGACACCGACTGTGCTCCCACATTTCCATAATAGTTGGGGTAAACATAGTTGGCCATAGATTGCATAGTTAACTGTGCAAGCAGCATAACTACCGAGCCTACAACGATAGAGATAAGGGCGCGGTTTTTAAGCGCCTCCCCTAATAAATTTAACACGGTATGGGGCTTATCAGTGTTATTGTAAACAATTATTCGCTCTGTGGTAAGGAAGTAGCATATTAGATAACAGGCTATCGACAGCAGCGAGAAAACTCCGCTTATGATAGTAAATCTTTCGGGCGAGAGCATGGTTTGCCCCTCAGTGGAATTGTAGGCAAAGAGCGGCACGCCGACTCCTATGATAAGACCCGCCAATGCGCTTCCCATACTTCGATAGGTCGAGAGCGACTGACGGTCGGATGGGTCGCCCGAAATTGTGGATGCCATAGAGCCGTAGGGGATGTTTATAGAGGTGTAGAAAATCGACCCCCATAGAATATAGGTGACAAAGAGCCATATTATCTTGAAGGTCATCGGCATATCTCGAAGTCCGCTTTGATAAATCAGGAAGGAGGATATCGCAACAGGTGCACACATCCTTAGTATCCAGGGCTTAAATTTACCGCTCGGGCGAGGCTTGGCTCGGTCGGCAATTCTTCCCATAGTCACGTCGGTAACTGCGTCGATAAACCTGGCTAAAGTCATAGCAAGCCCGACCACCCAGGGCGCAACTCCCATAACATCTGTGTAGAATTTAAGTAGAAACGACGAGGAGAGGATAAAGGTAAAATCGTTGCCGAAATCACCGAATAAATAACCTATCTTGTCCCTTAACCCAAAGGGTGGTTTTTCTGTTTTTGCTGATATATTCATCACTTTCTCCGCTTGTTTTTCTTATATTTTGCCTCGAAAAGGACAAATTAACCAGCATAATTATTTCCAATAAAAGCGGCACTATCTTATTTTGAAAACGGCTTTTTCAAGGGTGCACGGATACAAAGAAACAAAAGCGATGGCCACATCTGTCGGTAAGCCATCGCTTTTGTTTTAACTTCTCAAAACACAGTTTTGTAGGTCGCTATATTACTAAAAATCAATTTTTAACATACACAGCAACTACATAGGTTACCGGCATAGATAGGATAATACCAACGACAATTGCCAAAATTATGCCCAATATTATCATTTCTGCAAAGTAGGATATTATCGCTCCGACTATTGCGAGTATTGCGAGCACGATTAGAGACAGTATTGTACCTACGATAATGGATACGAATCCGCTCTTTTGTATAGCACCTCCAAGGAACACTGATATAGAGGGGATGGCAAGTGCCGCGAAAAATAGAATGATATAAATATATACCACCGTCACAAGTGGAATGGTGAGGAATAACCAACCCCAGTGAGGTGCCTCTACAGCCTCGGGCCAATACTTGAAGGAGAAGATTACCGCACCAACTATAAGAGCGATTATCGGAATTGCAGCCAGGAGGTGAAGCTTGTCAAACAGGCTCACTGGCAGAAGCAGCAGGGAAACCACTCCCCAAATTGCAAATCCTGCCGCGATAGCCTTGAGCGCTCCGTGTGTTAATACGTACTCCCAAAAACCTACCGTCGAGGCGTCGGGCATCTGCAAAAATTCCGTGTTGCCGCTCTTCATAACATCCATTAGAAATCAGATGCCAAAGGCGGCCCAAGCCAAATGAAATAAGACTTTAAGTATAATTTTTACAACGTTGGTCATATCAAAAAAACCTTTCTTATAATGCGTTTGTTACAAGGAAAATTATTTAATCATCAATTTTGATATAAGAAGTGTAAACTCCTGTGGATTATCTATTGCAATTCCACCAATCAGACACGCCTGATTATATAAAAGTTTTGCATAATCTTTCACGGTTTCCTCATCACCGCTTTGATACATAGCCTTTAACTTTCCTGCAATTTCGTGGTTCATATTTATCTCGAGAATAACACTTGCATCAGGCACACCCAGGTCGTCGCTTCCGGGCATCTTGCGTAGCACCTTCGCCATCTCGACAGACAAATCGCCCTCGCTTGTCAGGCATACAGGATGCTCCACAAGAGCTGTGGTAAATCTTACCGAGCTGACCTTGCCAATAGCATCTTTCATCAGGCTTAAGAGGTCTTTTGCTCCCTCGTTTTCGCTTGCCTCGGTTGCCTTTTCCTCGTCGGTGGAGAGGTCCATGGTCTCTGCCGTGACATTCATAAATTCCTTCTCGCCATAGCTCTCAAGAACTCTTAGGGCAAATTCGTCCACATCATCCACAAGATACAGGACCTCATATCCCTTTGCCTTGACCGATGCCACCTGGGGCAGCATCTCGATCTTCTCGATGCTCTCGCCCGCAGCATAGTAGATCGCCTTCTGTTCTTCCTTCATACCCTCAAGATAATCCTTAAGCGAAACATACTTGTGTTCGCTCGAAGAGCGGAAAAGTATAAGGTCCTTCAGCACATCCTTGTGAGCACCAAAGTCGGAGTACAGACCATATTTAAGCTGGATGCCAAAGGCGTCAAAGAACTTTTCGTACTTCGCCCTATCGCTCTCCATCATCTTCTCAAGCTCGGTCTTTATCTTCTTCTCGATAGCCCTCGCCATAACGCGAAGCTGTCTATCATGCTGAAGCATCTCGCGCGAAATATTAAGAGACAAATCCTGTGAGTCCACAAGACCGCGCACAAAGCCAAAATAGTCAGGCAAAAGGTCAGAGCATTTTTCCATAATCATCACTCCGCTTGAATAGAGCTCCAGTCCCTTTTCGTAGTCCTTTGTGTAGTAGTTGTAGGGGGCCTTCCTTGGGATAAACAATAGGGCGGTGAACTCTGCCATACCCTCGGATTTCTGTCTAATCACCTTGGCAGGAGCCTCGAAGTCGTAGAATTTCTCGGAGTAGAACTGCTTGTATTCTGCCTCTGTAACCTCGTTTTCGGGGCGCTTCCAGATGGGCACCATGCTGTTGAGGGTTGCAAATTCGGTGACCTCTTCGTACTTGTCCTCTTCGCCCTCTACCATTCTTTCTCGGGTTATCTCCATCTTTATGGGATATCTAATATAGTCGGAATAACGGCGAACAAGCTCGCGTATTTTGTACTCCTCGAGATATTCAGAGTACTTTTCCTCTTCGTTGTCTTCCTTAATATATAATATAACCTCTGTGCCAAATGACTCCTTCTTGCCCTCGCCAATGGTATAGCCATCCGCACCCGAGGACTCCCATACCGATGCCACCTCGCTACCAAAGGGGCGCGAGATAACTCTTATCTTATCCGCCACCATAAAGGCCGAGTAAAATCCGACACCAAACTGACCTATTATGTCTATATCAGCGTCGCTGTCGTCCTGGCGCTTGAAGTCAAAGGAGCCGCTCTTCGCTATTGTGCCCAGGTTGCCCTCCATCTCCTCAGGGGTCATACCGCATCCGTTGTCCGCTATTGTGAGCGTGCGTGCTCCCTTGTCCACCTCGATGGTTATCACATAATCCTCGCGGCTAATTGTAACCGTCGAATCGGTGAGCGAGCGGAAATACAGCTTGTCTATCGCATCGCTGGCATTAGATATAAGCTCGCGCAAGAATATCTCCTTGTGGGTATATATCGAGTTAATCATCATATCTAAGAGCTTTTTCGACTCTGTCTTAAATTGCTTTTTTCTCATATCAAATCTCCTTTATACCAAGCATTTAATATTGGTTAAATAAGCCAAACACAATGGCAGTACCGATATATAGTATCATCCATATATAGATATAGACTATTGTAACATATAATTATAGTATGGTCAACAAATTGTTATTAACTTTTTGAACTAATAGTAGATTGTTTTGTCGTTTTTATTGTGCAAACTGCCATTTTTGAAAAAAATCTAAAAAAATTAAAAAAAGTGCTTGACTTTTCTCTCGGGATAGTCTATAATACTAAAGCACGCAAAAAGCGGACACGCTTTGGGGCATCGATCATTGAAAATTGAACAACATGAAATTTCGAGCATGAACTATTGGGAAATGCCCAATGGTTGTGCAGAGATCTCGTTAATACACTTTGAAAGAAAAAACTCAAAAAGTAAGAAGAAGCTAAGATAAAATAGC
>JAZSMN010000111.1:0-2784 GCA_045535925.1 Eubacteriales bacterium | reverse complement strand
GGTGGAGAAATACGCAGTTTTGGCCCTGGAAACAAGAAGTTTATTCGCACGCTTGCGGGCATTGACCCCGAACTTCCTGTGGTGACATTCCTAAAGGTCGGAGAGCCTATCGGCGCAATTATATCCTTTGCCTGCCACCAGGACTGCACCGACCGTGCCATAAACGGATATTCTGCCGACTATTCCGGCATTTTAGCAAGAGAACTTAAAAAGCAATACGGCCCTGACTTTGTCAGCGTGTTCCTTATCGGTGCGGCAGGTGATATCAACCACTTCCCAAATGACCCCTCGGTTAAACTCCCCCCTCTCTGGTACAGAGAAATGGGTAAAATTATCGCAAAAGAGGCTATCCGTGTTATCGACACCGACTCGAAGCCCATAGGCGAGGGCATAAGTGTTATAAAAGAAGAGATAGAGCTCCCCATAAGATATATGGATATGCACACCGCCTGCCAGCAGATAAAGAAGTGGACCGACCAGGACTCGATGATGCGTATACTCAACCTCGCCCACTACTTTACCCTCGACTACTATGCCAAGACGAGGAAGGAGTTTGACTACCTCTGGCTCCAGGCAATCAGGGTAGGACAGCTGTGCATCTACCTCTCATGTGGCGAGATATTTGTCAACCTCGGCCTTAAGATAAAGGCAAACTCGCCCTTCGAGTACACTATGGTAGTCGAGCATTGCAACTCCCCCGGAGGATATCTGCCCACGGTAGAAGCCTTTGCCGAGGGTAGCGACCTTTACGAAACCAGCCTCTGCAAGACCAGTCACCACTTCCCCGAGGCAGGCGAACAGATAGTAGAGCGCCTGCTCGAAATGGGTGGAAAGCTTAATGCCGCTTACACAGCGGGCAACAACTGATACTGGTAGCTTGCAAGAACTAATATTTATTGCGGGGCAACCGTATTAACATACCCCCGCAAAATCATAAAAAAGGAAAAGGACACCCGTCGGGTGTCCTTTTCTTTAAGTAAAAACATAATCTATCAATACCGAGTCGTTGCGTTGATATAGGGGGTGGACTGGGTTGTTTGATTTTGTAAGTTTGATGATTTTGATTTTCTTCCCCTGCTCTTGGCACAAAACCTCGAGCACCTCCTCAAGGCACAGCCTCAAGTACGCGCGCTTAGTAATCAGGTTGCCATAGGCGAGCAGCACATCACAGTCGGGGTATCTTTCTGCTATCTCTTTCACATAGGATAGGTTGGCTTTTACAAGCGCCTCGTCGCGTTCCTGGTGCATTTCGTTAGGGTCTGTCGCCCTTTGGGGATAGACATTGAGCATTATCCAGTTTTCATATCCGTTGCACCTGCCGATGGTTACAAGCTTTCGTATAGTGTTGTCAGGTGCCTCGGGGGTCGCCGTGCTCGGGTTTATCCCTATGCAAATCAGGGTCCTGCCAAGGGGGTTAAATATCTGCCCTAAGACAAATCTTGCAGAATTGTCGGCATTGTTTTCATAAATCCATTGCATAACATATACTCGATTAAATGATTTTTTATTATTGATGTGGGATGGCTCTTGTAATAACCGCTATGCCTACGTCGGAAGGTTGGAAGTGTTAATTACTCGCTTTATCATATCCTCCACATCTTTAGAGATATTAGTGATTGTCAAATTAATATGGGGATATTTTTGTTTTCCAAGAACAAAAAGCTCGTGAGCAAATCCTTGTCCTATTTCTTCCACCCCGTTAAAGTCCAAGTTAATATCGGTAAATACAGATACACTTCCTAACAATCGCCTTGCTTCTGAACGAGATACAGGATTGCCACCTGCAAACATATGGGCAATTGGTATGCTGGTTTTTACGAAGCCTTCATCAACCGGTGCGAAAGTATTAAAAACTTCGGACAATATTTTTTTTGTGTTATTATTAAGTGTCATTCTCACCACTGTTCCATTGTTCATATTCATAAAATTATGAAGATTTTCATCTTCTATTTGCGAGGAAGTAAAATTGTTTCTGGTAAAGAAATTGTCATCCGAATAAATAATAAATTCGTCCATTATATGCGATGTGAAAAATATTCCCTCACCTGTATGATATTGTTTGGCGGTGGTAAACTTTCCTGCAAACAAAAGCGATACACATTCTCGAAGTGAAACAATTTCGTTTTTGCTTTCCTTCATAAACTTTTGAATATTCTTAAATATTCCGATACCATCGTCCTTTATTATAATTTGGGTTTCGAGATGGTCTTGGAAAATACCAACGGAAATACTCTCAGCCTCCGAATGCTCGATAGCGTTATTCATCATTTCTGTAAATGCATAATTCCATATAGAGTTGACGTTTTTTTTGAACTGTATATGTTGCGATATAAACTGACTATAAACATAATCTTCGCCCAGAGTACCGTCATTTTTAAAATAATAATGAAAGAAATTAGTTCGAAGGGCATAGGATCCTTCTTTTTTCTCAATCAACCCATCAGCTACCATTTGCTTTATGTAATTATATACACTGGATTTGCTAATGTTGAAAGAGTCAACGGTAGCTTTTACTAAATCTTTTCTTTTGTTTTTTATGAGGCGCAGGATGTAATTTTTTACTTTTTCTTGGTCTACAATTTTCATTTGTTCTCCCCCTAAAAAGTGATTTCAAAATCATAGTATCATATTATTTGAAATAAGTCAATAATTTTTCCAAATAAATTCTAAAAAAACACAAATAAAACTTTTTATTTGGAAAAACGACAAGCACGTTTGTGATAAAGTATTTGTTACAAACAAGTTTTTATATAAAGAACCCCGAGGTCGTACAGACCTCGGGGG
>JAZSMN010000032.1:0-5277 GCA_045535925.1 Eubacteriales bacterium | reverse complement strand
TTTGTACCAAGTGCGCAGCAGAGGCTATCAAGAATATTACCGAGGCTTTTCCAGAGATGCTCGTAGGTGCTGGCACGGTTCTTACCACCGAGCAGGTTGATGCCGCTATTGCAGCAGGCTCGAAGTTCCTCGTTTCCCCCGGACTTAACCCCAAGGTTACCTCCTACTGTCTGTCCAAGGGTGTGCCTATGCTTCCCGGTTGCTCCAACCCCTCTGACGTTGAGGCAGCTTTGGAGCTCGGTCTTACCACCGTTAAGTTCTTCCCCGCAGAGGCGGCAGGCGGTCTTAAGATGCTTAAGGCTATGGCGGCTCCCTATGGTCAGCTCACCTTCATGCCTACCGGTGGCATCAACGCAGACAATCTCCTCGAGTACCTCAAGTTTAACAAGATAATCGCTTGCGGCGGCTCCTTCATGGTTAAAGACGAGCTTATCAAGGAGAAGAAGTGGGACGAGATTACCGCCCTTACAAGAAATGCGGTAAAGGCTATGCTCGGCCTCGAGTTTACCCACATTGGTATCAACAACGACAACCAGGAAGAGGCAGAAAAGGGTGCAAAGCTCTTCTCGCTTATGTTTGGTATGCCCCTTCGTACCACCAGCAAGTCCATCTTTGCTTCCGAGGAATTTGAGTTTATGTGCCAGCGCGGCCCCGGCAAGTGCGGTCACATCGGTATCAAGTCTCCCTTCGTTGACAGAGCTATCGCATACTTTGAAAGACTCGGCTTTGAGTTTGACAAGGACAGCATAACCTACGACGAAAAGACCGGCAAGCCCAAGTTCGTATACTTCAAGGAAGAGATTTGCGGCTTCGCTATTCACATTGTACAAAAGTAATTTTGATTTTCAAGAGAGGTGCCACGCGGTATCTCTCTTTTTTGTTTGTGGTGGGTTTTCAAAATGTTTTCCGTCCCTTTTTTGCTGTCCGTATTATCACCCACAATATGCTATACAATATAGCTGTACTTGACAAGCGGACGCGCGCGTTGTATAATTATTCTAATAAATTAGATTTTCTACCAAGCGAGGCGGGGGGTAAGCTATGAAGGACCTGTATCTTGTCACTTTGGACGAGCGACTATATCAAAAGCTTAAGCTACTTTTGAAGGACAGCCACAGCATTATAAGGGTCGAGAAGCCATATAGGGCGGGCCTCTGTCTTGTGGACTTAGACTCTTACGGGGGCGATGCGAGCAGCTGTGTTACCATGAGCAGAACGGCGGAGTGCGACATTCCCCTGCCACCCTCTCACGCGAGAATAAAGGAAGTGCTATCGGGTGAGGAAAAAGAGCGAAAGCTGTCGCTATATGACTCGGAGCGCATCTGCAAGCTCGGGGAAAGAGAGATACGTCTGACCGAGGTGGAATACCGCCTTCTCGCTATGCTTTTTAAATCCGAGGGATATGTCGCAAGAGAGACCCTGCTTCTCGGAGTATGGGACGAAAACACCGACGCGGGAGTGGTGAATGTGTATATCCACTATCTGCGCACAAAGCTTGAAGGAGATGGGGAAAAGATTATCCTTTCAAGCCGCAAAGAGGGTTATATGCTAAACCCGAAATATAGATAGGGGGTCTATATGCTTCATTTGATTACAAGCGGCTTTTCTACCGAGGGGCACGAAGAGCTGATAAAATATATTGCCAGGGATGTCTACGCGAAAAAGCGCAGTATACTCATAGTGCCGGAGCAGCAGACCCTGACGGCGGAAAAGGAAATGTGTAACCTCCTGCCGCCCTCTGCCCCACTCTGTTTTGAGGCGACGAATTTCACAAGATTTACCGACACCGCCTTTCGCACCCTGGGTGGCATAGGCGGACAATACTGCACCACGGCAGAAGAGATGCTTATAATGTGGCGCACACTTATGGAGCTGTCGGGTGGGGACGAGGAATTTTCCTTTGCGACAAGAAGGTCGATAAATGCCGCCCTGGTGGGCAAGGCACTCGCGGCGGTAAAAGAGATGCGCTCGAGGGGTATAGAGCCCGAGATTATCGAGAGAACCCTGGAAAAAGGGGTGAAGAACCCTCGCCTACAAAGAAAGCTTTCTGACCTCTTTAAAATAATGGGCAGCTATCGGTCGCTCCTTAAGGCAAAGTACAACGATATCGGCGATAGCCTTGCCGTACTGACAAAAAGGCTGGAGCTTGACCCGTCCTACCTTTCGGGTATGAATATATACCTCGAGGGCTTCACATCCTTCACCGAGGGACAGTACAATATCCTAAAGGTGATGATGAAGAGTTGTGATGTGACCCTTCTATTGACCCTGCCCGAAGAAAGACGGGGCGAGTTCGTGTACAAAGAGGTGCTCGAGTGCTACAACCGCCTCTATGCCACGGCAAAGGACTGTGGGGTAAAAATCAAAAATTCTCACCCCAACACCGACAGAGAGGACTCCCAGCCCATTATACAGGATATATGCTCGCTGCTCTGGAGTGCGAGTGGCGAAATTGACAATAAAGCTTTACATTCCGTCAAGGAAGGTGGGGGTCGTGTAAGAATTTTTGAAACCGAGAACCCCTTTGACGAGTGCGACCTGGTCGCCTCGGATATCCGTAGACGAGTGATAGAAGAGGGTGCGAGCTACTCGGACTTTGCCATTATTGCGCGGTCGTCCGAGGGCTACTATGGAATTATAGACACTGCCCTTATGCGCAGCGAGATACCCCACTTTATCTCCAAGAGGCGGGATATCTCAAACCTGGAGGCAATAAAGCTTATTAACACCGCATACTCGATTATCCTCTATGGATTTAGGCGCGAGGATGTGCTTTCCTACTCCAAGTGCGGTCTGTCGGGAATCAGGTTTAACGAGCGAGATGCCTTCGAGATTTATGTAAAAATGTGGGATATAGACAAGGACTCCTTTGTGGGTGGCGACTGGAATATGAGCCCCGACGGATACGGCAAGGGGCACAGAAATAGTGAGTTTGTCCTCTCTTCTATAAACCAGACAAAAAAGACGCTTATCGAGCCTCTTCTCGCCTTTAGCGAAGAGGAGAAGGATTGTGTGACCGTCAAGGAGCACGCACAGTCCTTGATAAAATACCTGACTAATATAAAAATGGAGCGCTCGCTGCTCTATCGCGCCACCCAGCTTAAAGAGATAGGCGAGATAGCGGCAGCGGAGGAAAACGCCAAGCTTTGGCGCACCATATGTGACTGTACACAGACCCTGGTTAATGCCGTCGGCGAGCTGGAATGCTCCACCGAGGTGTTCCGCAACCTACTTGGCATTGTGATAAGCGAAGCAAGTATAGGCAAGATTCCCGCCTTCCTCGACTCGGTTACTGTGGGTGACGCGGATATGATTCGTATAAGCGGAAAGAAGCATATCTACCTCATTGGTGTAAACAAGGGCGAGTTCCCTATGTCTATCACCGACAACTCCTACTTTACCGAAAGGGAGAAGGCAGCTCTTGAGAAGCTCGACCTACCCCTAAAGCCAGATTTGTTGGTCAAGAATGCAAGAGAGATGTTCTGTTTTAGCCGTGCCTTTTCTTCGGCGAGCGAGAGTGTCACCCTGATCTACACCAGGCGAAATGCTTCCTTTAGCCCTACCAGCCCCTCGGATGTGATAGACCGTATAGTGGGCCTCGGTAAAGGCAGCATAGCGGTGGTAAAGAGCGAGGATATCCCGCATATCGACAGGGTGTATTCCACCTCGGATGCGCTTATGATGTCGGGAATTGTGTCGGCGGGCGAGAGGGCAACCCTAAAGGAAGCCTTGACCAAGGCAGGGGTGAGCACGGATATACGCATCTGTGAAGGAAGCTCCTCCAATACCGAGATGAAATTAGGCGAGGAGGCACTCGAACTCTATTACGGAGAGGATATTTTGCTCTCCCAGTCAAGGCTTGACCAGTTTGCTCGCTGTCCCTTCGCCTACTACCTAAACTACAACCTGGGGCTTGAAGAGACAAAGAGCGCGGAGCTAAACTCTGCGGTGATAGGAAGCTTTGTGCACTCGATACTCGAGAACTTCTTCCGCGAGCTTAAAGGCAAGAAGAAAAATATAGAGCTCTTAAGCGAACAGGAGCGCGACAGCCTGGCAGAGAGGTCCGCCCAGGATTACATCAAAAAATACCTCGGCGACGGATATGGCGACGCGAGGGTGAAGAATGCTATTCGCCGCCTGTGTAATGCCTGCCGACCTGTCATTGACGGTCTGTGCCGCGAGTTTGAGGGGTGCAGATACGAGCCCGCCTTTGTCGAGCTTAAAATAGACGGCTCGGGTGAGGGTGGCAGGTCTATCGTCTACCATACCGAGGACGGCAAGAGGGTGGTTATCGACGGCACGGTGGACCGCGTAGACACCTACACCGACAAGGAGAGCGGCGACGTGTATGTTAGGGTTATCGACTACAAATCGGGAGCCAAGGCCTTTTCGCCCTCGGACCTTGAGGAGGGGGCAAACCTGCAAATGTTCCTGTATCTGAAGTCCATCGTCGAGACCGATACACCAGAATTTCTCGCCCGTGTGGGAGTCGAGGAGGGCAAAAAGCTGATACCGGCAGGAGTCCTGTATGTCAAGACCTCGGTAAAGGACACGGTGGTAGAGACCCCCGACAAGGACGGCGCGCGCACCGCTGTGCGAAACCTGTCCGAGAGGATGGGTATGCTCCTCGATGACAAGGCGAGCATCGGCGCGATGAACCCCGAGTTTTTACCCTTTGTGATAAGCGACGAGCCAAAGCACCAAAAGAAGAGGAAGGAAATGACCTACTCTCTTGACGAGTGGGAGGAAAAGTCCTCGATGATAGAGAGGCTTATCCTTGGCGAGGTGGCACGAATGAGAGAGGGCGAGATAAGTGCCAAGCCCACACAAAGAAAGAGCGACTCCACCCGTCCCTGCAACTACTGTCAATACAAGAAGATATGCAGAAGTGCGAAGGAGTGAGAGGGCGAAGTGGAAAATTGAAAGTGGAAAATTGAAAATGGAAAATTGAAAGTGGAAAATTGAAAATGGAAAATTGAAAGTGGAAAATTGAAAGTGGAAAATTGAAAATGGAAAGTGAATAGAAACATCGTAGGGGCGAACTGCGTTCGCCCCTACAAAAGACAACTTCTCTATTCAAAAGGCAAAAAATAGCGCGTGTCACAAGGGCACGCGCTATTGCTATTAATTAATAGATTTATTATGATTAGTAATTTTAATCAATAGTTTTTCTAATTAGTACATTCCTATTGGTTAGAGGTTTGTTCTAATTAATACATTCCGTATATCCGACAGGTAGTGGGAATTATCAATACATTCCGTCCATTCCGGCGGGGG
>JAZSMN010000006.1:0-5100 GCA_045535925.1 Eubacteriales bacterium | reverse complement strand
AGATCAAGCCCGAGATCACCGCACACGGTGGTAACATTCTCTCTGCTGTTACAGGCGGCGAGTATGACAGACTTTCCGGCACCTCGATGGCCTGCCCCAACATGGCGGGTGTGGTTGCACTTCTTCGTCAGTACATTCTTGAGCACTACCCCCACCAGGATCAGATTAAGTACGACAACGGCGAATACAACTACTACGAGGTAAACGCAGTTATTAACCGTCTTCTTATGTCCACCGCAACCGCGGCGATAAACAAGAACGGTCTGCCCTACTCTGTAAGAAAACAGGGTTCTGGTCTTGCTAACCTTAACAATGCGGCTAACACCACCGCATACATTCTCACCTACGAAAACGGTGTAGCAATGAACAAGACCAAGCTCGAACTTGGCGACGATGCTAACAAGAGCGGTGTTTATACTCTCAACTTCTCAGTTTACAACTTTGGAACTACCGCACTTTCTTATGATATATCAGCAATAGTTATGACCGAGGGTGTCAGCGACACCTTGACACACAAGGGCGATACCGTTGTTACTCAAGAGGGCTACATTCTCGAGGGTGCAAGCGTTGTCGCAAAGGGCAGCACCGTTAGCGGAAATACCGTTACCGTGGCTGCTGGCGCTACCGCAGACATTACCGTGACCATTACTCTTTCGGATGCCGACAAGAAGTATATGGACGACTCCTTCGAGAACGGTATGTACGTTGAGGGCTTTGTACATCTTACAGCAAAGAGCGGCACCGACGTGGACCTCAGCGTTCCCTACCTCGCTTTCTACGGCGACTGGACCCAGGCTCCCATACTCGACATTGACTATTACGAAACCAACGCTGACGAGATAAACGATGCTATCGACACCCTTGACAAGACTCTTCCCGATGCTTATGCTACCCGTCCTGTCGGTAGCGTTGAGGAAGACTACATTAGCTATCTTGGCGGTTTCTATTTTGTACAGAATCCCAAGGATAAGCTTATCGGCGCTGATAGAAAGTACATCGCTCTTTCTAACACCGAAGGAACAGTACACGAGCTTACGGCTATTTGGGCAGGTATGCTGAGAAATGCACAATCCGCTGTTATCACCATTACCGATGCCAGCACCGGAGAGGTTGTCTACACAGTAACCGACAATCAGATCCGCAAGTCTTACAGTGACGGCGGTTCCTACATTTATCCCGGTCGGATTGATATTGACTTTGATGTAGCAGAGCACAATCTCAAGAACAACACCGAGTACAATGTTAAGGTTGAAACCTTCCTTGACTATGGCGACGGCGGTAAGGATACAAACGTTAACAACACCTTTGAGTTCCCGTTTGTAACCGACTTTGAGGCTCCCTCTCTTCTTGATGTAGAATACTACACCGAGTATGATAGAAATGAAAAGAAGAACCGTCTGTTCATGAAGATGGCTGTTTATGACAACCACTATTCTATGGCAGCACACATTGGATATATTGGAGTTGCTCCTGAGAGCAGTGCTTATGAAAATGCACTCTATGGCTTCTCCAGCTATCTCACACCTATCTATTCCGAGAAGGACTCCACCACATATGTAACCTACGAGCTTACCGACTATCTCAACGATATCAAGAACAATTCGCTGGACCACAACGGTAAGGTTAACCCCAATTGCTTCACTGTATCTCTCTATGACTACGCGCTTAACTATGCGCTTTATCAGATCTCTCTTCCCACCGAGTTTATCGATCTTTACTTCGAGGAGACCGATATAACCCTTAACCCCAACGAGGTTTACGCACTTAATCCTCTTGTTTACCCCACCACCGAGTGGCCCGAAATGCTGGAATATGCCTCCGCTGATAACTCTGTTGCAACCGTTGTAAACGGAAAGATTATCGCTAAGCAGAGCGGTAGCACCACCATTGTCGTGTACGACAAGGAAAATCCCTCTCTCAACTCGGTTGTACTTAACGTAACCGTTCGTAAAGAGGGCGACGAGGGATACCGTAAGATATCAAAGCCTGTCGCAGACGTCTTTGAGCTTACCGGATATGACACAATCAAGGCGTATTACCAGCTTTCAAGCGAGGACCGTGATATCGGCGAGACCGGACAGATAAAGAGCTTTGATGGAAACAACTATAATCTTTCGATGTTCCCCTCCGAAAGCGTCAAGCTTCACCTTAGAACTCAGCTCTACTTCCCCGAATCGACCAACATTGTTTACGAATCAAGTAACAGCAATATTGTTACAGTAAACGAAAAGGGCGAAATCGTAGCAAAGCAAAAGGGATATGCTTCCATCTATGTAAAGCTTGAGATGGACGGCAAGCGTACTCCATACACCCTTACTGTAAGCATCGAGGTTAAGGATCCCTATGTAAGACAGGGCCCCTGGCTCTCCCACTACTTCGGTCTTGGCGGCAAGGTTGAAATTCCTGAAGATTTGCTCTTCACCGAGATTAGCCAGTATGCATTCTCCAACTTCAACTATGTACCCAAGGATCTTGAAAATGGCGACGTAATCGACGAGAACGATCCTAACACCACAAAGATGCAGTACATTGGTGATAACACAATCACCGAGGTTGTTATCCCCGAGGGCGTAGAGAAGATTGGTCCGTATGCATTTGCAGGACTTACCGCCCTTACTAAGGTAACACTTCCCTCTACTCTTAAGTTTATCGAGTATGGCGCGTTCTTTGGTTGTACCAGCCTGACCAATGTTTACGGTCTTGAACATGTAATTACAATCAACAAGTACGCTTTCCAGTACTGTAATCTTAAGGGAACTATCTCCCTTGACTCTGCTCGTGCGATCTCTGATTACGCATTTGCAGAAAACAGAAACCTTAAAAACGTAGTCCTTTCCGAAACACTTCAGTCGGTTGGCGCGTACACCTTCTACAATAACGCAAAGCTCGAGTCCGTAACCTTCAACGCAGAGAAGGTTAAGCTTGGCGACTATGCGTTTATGAACTGTAAAAAGCTCAATAATGTAGAAATCAATGCAAGCGTTATTCCTACCGGCGCATTCCTCGGATGCACCGAGTTGAAAACAATAACACTCGGAAAAGATGTTAATGTTATTTCTCAATACGCATTCTCTAATACCACTCTTTCCTCCTTCAATATTGCTGAAGGAAACAGCAGCTTTGTAGCTTCGTCTGACGGTAGCTACCTTGTTAACCCCGCGGGTGATACAATACTTATCCTTGCTCCTGCTTTCAGAGGCAGCTTCGTATGCAACGACACTAAAATCACCACTATCGCAACCGGTGCATTCTCCGCTGTAACCAACCTTACAAGCGTAAACATTCCCTCTGTAACCGTTGTTGGTGATTATGCCTTTGCTGATTCCACGAAGCTCACAAAAATCACTCTTGGCAAGCTTGAGAGCATCGGTTCTTACGCATTCTTCAACCTTCCTATCACAGAGACCCCCAACATTAGCGAGGTTGAATATATCAGCCCCTATGCATTCGCATTTACCGATTTGAAATCTGTAAGCATCGGCAACAATGTTACTATCGGCGAGGGTGCATTCACCGAGTGCCAGTCGCTTGCTACCGTTGTTCTTGGCGACAATGTTACTGTTGAAAACAGCGCATTTATGCTTTTCAGCGATGCAAAGCACGAGCGTACAGGCAAGAATAACTGGAAATTCTCATACAGCGGCAAATACTATTACTTCGAGTATCTCTCTCCCCTTACCTCACTCACTATCGGTAAAAATGCTGTTATTGGCACAAACGCATTCTACGGCGCAAGCAAGATAAAGAGCATTACCCTCGGTGAGGGCGCAAGCATCGGAGAGTGTGCATTCTACAATGCAGACAGTCTTGTAACTATTGACCTTAGCAAGGCAATTTACATTGGCAACGGCGCTTTCAGCAGCGACGTAAGCTATTACTTTGCAAGTGCTAATTCCGACACCCCCGTTGTTGTCGGCAACCAGTATGTTCTTAAATTCTACACTCCCGACTTTACAAGCGTTAACCTCTCCTCTCTTGTAGACACCGAGGATCGTGACGCGCTTGGCATGGGAGCATTCGAATACTGCCGTGAACTTACAACAGTAGTGCTTGGCGACGGAATCAAGACTATTCACGAGGGTACATTCTTTGAGGCCGCATCTCTTGCCAACATCAACCTTGATAAGGTTGAAAAGATTGGCGAGGGCGCATTCTCCACCACCGCTCTTGTAAGCGTAGATCTTTCTTCCGCTACCGAGATTGGAAACTATGCCTTTGTATACAGCGACAAGCTCCAGAGTGTTATCCTCTCTAAAGAGGGATGTACTATTGGTGAGGGCGCGTTCTCCTATGCGACCGCACTTAAGGATATCGACCTGTCCAAGGTTACAAGCTTCGGCGATTACGCTCTTGCTTACACCTCCGTCAAGACTATCGATCTCACAAGCGCGGTAACCGTTGGCGACCACGCGTTTATGAAGGCTACTATGGCGCCTGTTGTTCTCACTCTTGGCGAGAACCTCGAGTCGCTTGGCGACAACCCCTTCGCTATGTGCGAGCTTGAGCCTATGTACACTGTTGTAACCGATACATTCGGCAACAACACCTATGAGAAAATCACCTACACCTACGACCTTAATGACAACATCAAGGTTATTGACGGTTCTATCTACTGCAAGGTGCCTTATGGTCTTGAGCTTATAACCTACATTCCTAACGGCAGCTCTCACGCGATTGTTGACGACGCAACTGTTAGAATAACCGCCTATGCATTTGCAGGCTCGAGTGTCGAGAAGGTTAGCCTTCCCCACGCACTTCTCTCTATCGGTCACAAGGCATTCTATGATTGTGACTCGCTGCTTCTTGTAGAGTTTAAGAGCTATGAGGCTCCTATCCTCGAGGAAGAATACGACCCCGATTATTACAACTCCTGTGACAACATCCCCGGTACTGGCTCCTACTCGCTTCAGTACAACAATGGCACCACAGTAATCAAGAATGGTCTTGGTCTTATTCCCTTCTACATGTTTGATGCATACGGATATCCTTCTAATGTATTCTACGGTGCAAACTTTGTAGATTATATCGGTCACTACGATGCAAAACTCATTATGGTTAAGCCCTCCAATGGTCTAAACTATGAGTCATTCATCTATGGAC
>JAZSMN010000193.1:0-2908 GCA_045535925.1 Eubacteriales bacterium | reverse complement strand
GATCACTTAAATATATGGTGCAAAAGGCCGTTTCACCGCGGCACTTGTTGCGTTTGTTATTAACTACGCCTGTTATTTCTCCGAAATCTACCGCGGCGGAATCGAGGCTCTTCTCAAGGATGCCATCAAGCCCAACCTTGTTCAGATGAAATCACCGACGGTACAGGTGCAGATATCGCTTCCACCTCTCCCGGATGGGCAGGCCATATGGCATTCGTTGATCCTATTCCCGAGTTCATCGGCTCCGGTGACATCGATGAATGGCTCAGCCAGCCCGCTCAGATCGTAACCCTTCACCCCATGACAATTATGCAGAACTCTCTTAACGGTACCTTCGGTCAGTCCGGTGATATCGCTTACGTTCCTCCCAAGGCTGCTACCATCGGTCCTCTTGATGTTATGCGCGCTAAGGAGCGTATCGAGGTTCACGCACTTGCTACCTGCGGTACCTTCTCCTCCTGGCAGAGAATGACCAGCCGTCTTTGCACACACGGTCCTATCACTCCTTATCTTCCCAGCACTATGCTCCAGACCAAGAAGACCCAGGTTTACATCTCTGAAGAGCTTGCAGCTCCCTTCGAGTGTTGGGAGAAGGTTGGTTATTAATTCTTGCTATAAAAGGCTTGAAAAAAGCAAAACCCCTTAAATATCCAAGCATAAAAACGGCTTGATTTTAAGCACCAACAGCTTAAATATCCCAGCATTAAAATAGCTTAATACCCAAACCCAAATACATAAAGCCCCCTCGGTGCGACGCACCGAGGGGGTGTCGCTTTACATTATATCTTTGGCTTTTTGTCCTCGCCGGACCCGCGGAGATGTTGACAAGAATGCTCGCACCGTGGTATAATATAGAAAAACAAACCTATGGAGGATTACGATGGCGCAAAACAACAACCAGGACTGGTTAGGCGAGTATATCCCGGAGCCCTTTGAGTTTAAGGGAAATATCAAAAGTGTTAGTATAGCCGTCGCTGTTTTGGTGTGGATAGCCTCGGTTATTATCCTTGGAAACACACTGCTTGTCGCTGATGAAAACGACCTGCTCGGCATCTTGAACTTTGTAATCAGTACCGGCCTTGCAGTTTTGGCATACTATGTCGGCTATGGCATAGCCAAACTTGGGTACAACAAAAAAGTAGAAGAGGACCGCGAAGCCTACGAGGAAGAGAAGAAGGAGGCCATCCCCTTCACCACCTGCGAGTTTTGTGGTGGTGCTTTACAAACAAAGTTTTATAGGGCGGGTAACACCTCCACCGATGGCACCAAGTATGGCATACAGTCCTTCACTTGCCCACATTGTAGGTATATTGTCGGTGGCCACACCTACACCACATACGCCTCGCCCACAGCCAACCTCTTTGGTTACAGCCTTATCGAGACTGAGGTTTCCCCGTCTTCTCCCATCACCGAGGAGCAGTTAAAAAACGGTAGGCTCGTGTCATACCTTAAGGACAAGAAAAAGGTCTATATAGCAAGAAAGTGATACAGTTTTAGCGGTATTATAGCTAACCCAAAATACAAGTGATAATATCGGGGTACAACCCAAAAACAAACATAAATAAAAACCACCCCCGACGAGGATAAACTCTCGTCGGGGGTGTTCTTTGCAAAATAAAGGGTAAGAAAAGCCTGGAAATCAAAGGTGAGCAACCCCTTAAATGAAATGTAGCAGAACCTGAAAAAGGGGGTTGGCACCTGCAAACAAAAACTCAAATTCTAAAACTAAACTCTTAAAAAATGGCTGATTTTACACAAATACCTCGCCCGTGTTAAATTAAATCGAGATTTATTCCTTTTCGACAACCTTTCTCTGCCAGGACATCTTGCCACACTCGGGGCACTTCATATATCTTGTTCTGCCCATATGCATCGCCAAATTGACGGATTTGAATGTTGGGACATACCTATGGTTACAGTGTCGGCACTCATAGTATCCTGCCACCTGTTCTATTCGCAGAGCACAGAAGCACCCCGCCAAAAAGAGGATAAAGCCAAGCGCTATAAGACAAACCCTTACCCACACATCCATCTCTACAAAGGCGGCAACCATTATAAGCGCAAAAAGAACGACGGTAGATGTAATTCCGATAAACATTTCAAGCCCGAGCAATCTTTTGTCCGCTTCTTCTTTTTCCTTTACCATTTCGATTAGTTTGCTCTCCATTTCCTTGTTGTAGTTTTCCATACTAACTACCTCCCCACTTAATAAATCATTTACTGTAATTTTTAGCACTCTGCACAACTCGAGCATAATAGACGAGTCGGGCATAGCCCTGCCGGTTTCCCACTTTGAAACCGCCCTGTCTGTGATGTTTAGTTTTTCTGCCAGTTGCATCTGTGTCAGATTTTCCTGTTTTCTTCGCTCGGCAATAAATCTTCCGATTTTAACCTGGTTCATCTGTGCCTCCTTTCGCTACCATTATATCGCCACCCACCGCCAAAAACAACATACCAACGGTTGAATGTGGGGTAGTCAACCATCAGATTGGTACAATTTTGACAACAAGTGTTTACATTTTGGTAGCATATCGCAGAATTTTTACATTGTTATTATACCACATTGTCGCAGAGCTTTCAATGCACCCCGACAAATTATAATTACAATTAACCATGCTCGCTCGGTGCGTTTCAACTAACATGCTTAAAGACTATTGAAAATATATAGAGTTTGTGTTATAATATGTATCAAATCTAACATTGCATATCATTAGGAGGAAACACATATGAAAAAACTGATAGTTGTTCTTGTGTTGTTGTTTTCGTTGCTTCTAAGTTCGTGTTCTTCTGTAAACCTGTATGTAGGTGAAAACGGAAATTGGTGGAATGGTGACGAAGATTTAGGCATAGTAGCTCAAGGTCCCCAGGGTGAACAAGGCCCCCAGGGCGAACAAGGCCCCCAGGGCGA
>JAZSMN010000247.1:0-1544 GCA_045535925.1 Eubacteriales bacterium | reverse complement strand
CAATGCTGGAGATGACTATTCGCGACTTTATCCCTGCGGTGTCCTCCTACATAGGCAAGCTGTCCGAGAATGTGGGTAAAAAGAGAGCAATTCTCCCCTCTATCGACACCTCGGCAGAGTGCGAGCATATCGAGAAGCTCTCCGCCCTGCTCGGTAAGACCTACACCGCATACAACGAGCTTATGCGTGTGGAGACTCAGGCTGTGAAAAAGGCAGAGGAAGAGGATGCTGCCTTCTACTATATGACGCAGGTCGGTCCGAAAATGGACGCCCTTCGCCGTGTGGTCGATGCAATGGAAGTGCTCACCGCCCGTGAATTTTGGCCTGTGCCTACCTACGGTGATATACTGTTTAAGATTTAACCAAGTGCGCCCTTATGGGCAAGTGAAGTTCGCTGTGCGAGTGAAGTTATCTTCGATAGTGAAGTTTTGCCTTTTGGCAAAGCGGATAAACTTATCTCTATTTTTACATATCACATACTTCGCTGTGAAGCAACTTAAAATCATATTGAAAAGGCAAGCCTTGTGGCTTGCCTTTTCTTTTTGTGTTTTAATAGCTTTTGGGGCACATCTTGACACCCGTGTTTAACAAATTATGCTGGATAAAATTTGTCTAATTTATGGGCTTTAAAAGCCCCTCAAATCTAAAGCTACAAGCCATTCGCTCTATGCTCGTATCTTTTGACATCATATAGTAGTAGCTTCTATCCTTCGAGGTAAGGTCAATATAATATCCTACGTTTCCTATCATGCTATCGTAATGATATCTGTTGGATTCAAACTGCTCTCCATCCGGTTTAGATTTTGATTCAGCAAACAATCTCACGAACTCATTACCATCTTTTATTGAATCGAATGAAACATAATTAATAAACTCATTTGTTAATGACAATAAAGCTTGTATATTTTCCAGCTCACATTTATTTGCGTCATCGCAGAAATAATATACATTTGCATCTACAGTTCCAAGATCGCCAAAGCTTGCAAGCTTAAATATAATCGTATATTCTTCACAATATAGTGAAAAAACAAGTGTTATACCATCATACTCTTCATTCAATATTACTTCAAGTTTTTCTTCAAAGTGCAGGTTGTACAAAGTTTTGAGTTCACTTATCTTTTCACCATACCGATTTGAGTACATAGTTTTAAATTTTTCGTTATCACAATTCCAACCAGAACTTAAGTAATAGGAAGCGTTGCTTTCGTTGTTATAAATAATAGCCACGAGCGGGACAATAAACAAAACAATGACGGTAAGAACTGCTACAATTATTGATGTTAGTTTATTTTTCATATTATCTTCCCGGAATGATATTTCCTATAAACCTACTTGTGCGTGTTAAGTTTTTGTTAGATTATTCCTTGAACTGGTAGGTGTAGAGTTTTTTGTACTCGCCGTCAAGGGAGATAAGTTCTTCGTGAGTTCCTTCCTCTATTATTCCCTCGGGGCCGAGGACGACTATCCTGTCGGCATTCTTTACCGTGGAAAGACGGTGGGCAACAACTATAACAGTTCTACCCTTGGAGAGCTCTTCGAGGGCT
>JAZSMN010000213.1:0-8249 GCA_045535925.1 Eubacteriales bacterium | reverse complement strand
ACCCCTAAAGGTGGGGGGCGTGTAAGAAAAAGGGGTATGCTCGCTTACTTTTTTTCGCATCTTTAAGAGGCCCTTTTCCTTCTCTTCGCTAGAAGAAAAGGCTACCGTTGTAAGATAGGAGGGACCCTCGGAGTCGGACAGTACAAGCCTTCTACGAAGTATGGTAATGTCGCCTATCTCCTCCTTTTTTATAGGGAGCGAGGCGGATATACTTTCTTTTATACTATCCGTGTTATATTCTATTGGCAGGGATATATTAGTCTTAATCATATCGCACCTCTTGTTTTACTTCTATCATTGTAACATTTTTTTCTCCGCTTTGCAATAGGCAAAGCATTTGGTGAATAGAAAAAGAAAAAAAGTCTAAAATATCGGTAATTACAAATCGGAGGTCAAATAGATGAAAAAAACAATTGTCGGTATTATTATTGTTGCCATTCTGCTTTGTTCTTTCCCCTTTGCGCTCACTTCCTGCAAAAGCACGGAGGGTGAGGTATCGGTTTTCTATTACACTTATAGCGATGCTTATATTTCCTCGGTTAGGACAGAGATGGACAGATTTTTCCGCGAAAGGGGTGTTTCCTACCACAACTATGATGCGGCGGGAAATCAAACTACCCAAACCGAGCAGGTGGATACCGCTATTACCAAGGGGGCAAGCCTGCTTATTGTAAACATTGTAGACACTGGCTCGGACGATGCCTCGAAAACTATTGTAAAAAAGGCGAAAGATGCGGGAATACCCCTAATTTTCTTCAACCGCTCGGTTAGCAAAGAGGTGGTAGAAAGCTATGACAAGTGCGTATTTGTGGGCACGGACTACGAAATGGCGGGTCATATGCAGGGGCTTTTGATAGGTGAGTACCTGAAGGAAAACTTTGACGAGGTGGATATCAACAAGGACGGGAAAATCAGTTATGTGCTCTTCAAGGGTCAACAGGGCAACCTGGAGGCAGAGGCGCGCACCAAATATGCGGTGGAGGATGCTAATAAAATTCTTAAGGAAGCGGGGAAAGAGGCGCTCGTCTTTTATGACAGTCAAAACCGTGACGGATATTTGGTTGACCAGGACGGCACCTGGTCTAATGCGGCGGCGAACAACTTTATGAAAACCATACTCTCCGGATACAGCGAGGCGGGTGGTAATATGGTGGAGCTGGTTATAGCAAACAACGACGAAATGGCGCTGGGGGCTGTGGCATCACTCAATGAGGCAGGATACAACAAAGCTGGTGGCAAGACTATACCCGTGTTTGGAATAGACGCAACCGACGCGGCAAAGGACAAAATTAAAAGCGGTGCTATGACAGGAACAGTAAAGCAGGATGCGGTGGGAATGGCCGATGTAATAAGCCAGATTGCCGTAAACTATACCACAGGAAACGACAGATTTGTTAATGTAGACGAGGACTTTATTATAGGGGGATGGCGAGTAAATATACCCTATTCTCTTTACACGGGTGAGGAGATGGAATAAATAATGCTACTGAAAATGTCGGGAATTTGCAAGTCCTTTCCCGGTGTGAAGGCTCTCGATAATGCAAGGCTCGAGGTGGAAAGCGGCAGTGTCCACGCGCTTATGGGTGAGAATGGTGCGGGGAAATCCACGCTTATGAAATGCCTGTTTGGGGTTTATAGACGTGACGGTGGCGAAGTTCTAATAAACGGCGAGCCCGTGGATTTTCGCAGCAGCAAGGACGCCTTGAAAAACGGTGTGGCCATGGTGCATCAGGAGTTGAATCAGGCCTTGACGATGACGGTTATGGACAACATATGGCTTGGTCGCTTTCCCACCCTGCCCTATCTCCCACTTATAAGTCGGGCAAAAATGAGAAAAATGACCGAGGAGCTAATGGAGAGGCTGGGCATTGACATTCCCGCTGATATTGAAATGAGGCACCTATCCGTTGCTAAGCGGCAAATGGTGGAAATCGCAAAAGCGGTGTCCTTTGATGCAAAGGTGATAGTTTTTGACGAGCCGACCTCCTCGCTTACAGACAAGGAAAGCGAGCTGTTGTTTTCCATAATTCGCAAGCTTCAAAAGGGTGGCGCGGGGATTATCTATATCTCGCACAAAATGGCCGAAATACTTCAAATTTGTGACACGGTCACGGTCATGCGTGACGGAAAGCATATTGACACCCTACCCGCCGAGGGGCTCACAACCGATAAAATAATACAAATGATGGTGGGTCGAGAGCTAAAGGACAGATACCCAAAACGCGAGGCAACCAGGGGCTCGGCTCTACTTGAGGTGGAAAATCTCAGGGGTGTGGGAAGCCTGCCAAAAAGAGCGAGTTTTACTCTACACAAGGGCGAGGTGCTGGGAATAGCAGGGCTTGAGGGCTCGGGAAGAACAGAACTGCTCGAGACCCTGTTTGGTTTAAGAAAAAGGGTTTCGGGCGAGGTGCTCCTTGATGGCTTGCCTATAAAAAATTCAAGCCCAATAGATGCAAAGCGCTCGGGATTTGCCATGCTAACCGAGGAGAGGCGGGCAAGCGGCATCTTTGGTATACTCTCGGTAAGAGAAAATAGTATAATTTCGAGCATGGATAAATACCGAAAATTTGCCCTACTTTCAAACGAGCTAATGAACAGAGCGGCATCTGATATAGTAAGCAGCATGCGTGTCAAGACGCCCTCTATCAAGACCCGAATAAGCACACTTTCGGGCGGAAATCAGCAAAAGGTTATCCTTGGCAGGTGGCTATTAACCGAGCCAAGAGTTTTGCTCCTTGACGAGCCTACACGAGGAATAGATGTGGGAGCAAGGCAGGAAATATATGGGCTGATAAACAAGCTCGCCGAGAGTGGGCACGGAGTTATAGTTGTTTCAAGCGAGCTGCCCGAATTGTTTGGTCTGTGTGACAAAATAATGGTAATGTCCGGGGGCGAAATGGTGGGCGAGATAGATCCAGCCACACAGGGGCAGGAAGATGTTATGCGTCTTGCCACCGAGAATCTGTAAAAGAGGTAAATTATATGCCCGAAACTAATCCTGATGAAAGAATCAATGATGGCTTTTTTGTAAAGCTTTTTGACGGGGTAAAAAACAAGGCGAGGGAGTTTGGTTCTTTATCCAAAGAGCAAAAGCGAAAGGCTATAATAGAATTTTTGCTTAACAATGCTATGTATATCATTATAATTAGCGCGGTTGTGCTAATTGCTATATTGCGTCCTCGTTTTATCTCTGTGGCTTCTATTATAAATATAATTTCCTTGACGGCGGCAAAGCTACCTATCGCCCTGGGTATTGGTGGCGCGATAGTCCTGACAGGTACAGATATTTCGGCGGGGCGAGCCGTGGGTCTTACTGCCTGTATTGGTGCATCGCTACTACAAATGAGCGGTTATGCTAACAAGATGTTTCCAAGCCTTGGGACTATGCCTGTGCTACTGGTTTTGCTTATTGTTATGCTGGTTGGTGGTCTTGTGGGACTTGTAAATGGATTTTTTGTAGCAAAATTCAAGCTCCATCCCTTTATCGTAACACTCTCTACCCAGCTTATCCTTTTTGGACTTATTTTGCTTTATCTTCAAATAGGTAACAATGGCGGGCAAACCCTCTCAGGGCTTGACTCCTCCTACCTTGATTTTGTTAGCGGACCTCTCTTTTATATATCCGGAATAGCTGTGCCGAGGTATGTACTGTTTTCCTTAATAATAACAATAATTATCTGGGTGATATGGAACAAGACTGCCTTTGGCAAGAATATGTTTGCGGTGGGTGCTAACGAAGAGGCGGCAAATGTCTCGGGTGTAAATGTTTTTCGCACTATTGTAGGTGTGTTTATTTTGGCGGGTATTTTGTATGGTATCACCGGATTTATTGAAGGGGCAAGAATCGCCTCGATTGCCTCCTATACAGGACAAAACTACGAGAGCGATGCTATCGCGGCCTGTGTTATAGGTGGCGTATCCTTTGTGGGTGGTACGGGTAAGGTCGGCGGAATTGTAATAGGAGTGCTTCTCTTACAAATAATATTTGTAGGCCTTACATTCCTGTCGGTGGACCAAAATATGCTATATATTATCAAGGGACTTATAATCCTTTTGGCCTGTGCTATCGATATGAGAAAGTATTTGGTGAAAAAATAATTCTATCGCTATTTATTTGGTTCGACAAATTAAGATTTTATTTGCAAATATATAACAAAACAAAGTTAAGTATACTTTTATTTGACGAGAAATGTAAAAAATAAAGGGACTCGAAAGAGTCCCTTTATCATTATTGAATGCTGGTATTTTGATTTTATCCAACAAGACCAGAACGCTCAATACCCTGTACAAGGTATCTCTGGCAGAAGAGGTAGAGGATGATAAGAGGTGCAATAACCATCATACCACCTGTGTTCTCTACTACGTTCTGGTAGAGCGCGGCACCTGCATAGTCGGTTCTTAACGACTCCGGAGGTACTACTATGTCCGGCATGTAGAACAGATTGGGGTTTACACCCGTGTCTACAAGAAGGTTGGTATAGAACTCGTCCGACCACTGCCAAGAGAAGGAGAACAGGAACACTGTTATCATCATAGGAACAGCGAGAGGAAGAATTATCTGGAAGAAGGTGCGTACAACGCCAGATCCGTCAACATACGCCGACTCTTCGAGCTCGTCAGGAACGCCCTTGAAGAACTGACGCATAAGGTAGATATACAAACCATTCTTGAATGCAAGACCACCGAGAGAAAGTATTATCATCGGTAGAATAGTATCCGAAATTTCAGGGGCTTTGCCGAATATCCACTGGATAGGTCCGCCGTAATCCCAAGAAATAACCGAAAGAATGTCGAACTGTGTAAAGTGCTTTTTAATAGCAAGTTCCATCGCACCGTGGGGAATAACCATCGTTACGATAACAAGACCCATTATAAGCGTGTTGCCCTTGAACTTGAACTTTGCAAGACCATAACCTACAAGGCAGGATACCATAGTCTGGATAAGTGCGCAGAGCAATGCTATAAGAAGGGTGTTCAGGAATGCCTCGAAATAGTGGTTCTCTACTATGATTGCCTTATAAATCTCGAGGGTGGGATGCTTGGGGATAATCGAAATTGTAGAGTCGATAACGTCCTCTTTTGTCATAAACGAACCTGCAATCTTCGCAATGAAGGGGAACAGGATGACGAAAGATACGCCAAGCATCAGGATAAATCTAAATACATTGACTATACCAGTAATCCAAGTCTTGCTCGACTTGATTTTGGACATAAGTCTTTCCTTAAAGGAAAGTTTGCCTTCATAATCTACACGAATGGAGTTTTTTGTTTCTCTAACCACAGGCGTAGACTGTTCTCTTGTAGAATCCATTTAGCAACCCCTCCTTTAATCTTTTCTTTGATAGAAGATGAATGTAGATACTATACCAGCCACCGCAGCAATTATCAAAATTACTACGAGGAAGTATATCCAGTACATCGCAGTAGCCTGGTGCATATCCGCCTTTTGGATAGTGTCGATGTACTTCATCATTATATTCGAACTTCTGGTAAATGCATCGATAACCGTGTAAACCGCGTTTACTAGAATCATCGGTGAAATCATAGGGAATGTAACCTTCCAGAAGGTTTCCCAGCCTGTTGCACCGTCTATACGGCACGCCTCGTAAATCGACTCGGAAATCGACTGAAGACCCGCAAGGAAGATAAGCATCTGAACACCGGAGTAGTTAACGATATTATAAATATCATTAACAAGACCAACGACAACAGAAACCAATTCGCCACCGATAGCCATACCCTTGAAGAGTGCCTCGACAGACATAATACTAATGATTGCGTTGCCGCCAGAACCGTCATCGATACCGCCTTCCATCTCTGCGGTAGCATTGTCGTTTGTAATAAGCGTTTCCATAATACCAGTAGCGATAATAACAGGAACGAAGAATATCGCTCTGAATACCGCTCTACCAAGCATCTTCTGGTTAAGTACAACCGCTATAAACAGCGAGAAGATAACTACCGCAGGTACCTGGAAGACAAGCTCCTGGAGTGAGGAAAGAAGCGTTGTTACAAAGTCGGGAGAACCGGTAAATGCGTATACATAATAGTCCCAACCCTTGGGTACCAGCACCTGTACCGGAGTACCGGTGCTGACATCAATGGCTATCTGGTTAAAGCTGAACCAAATAGAGTCGATAAGGATAGGTAGGTAGATGAGAACGATACCGATGATGAAGGGAGCGACGAACAAATATCCGCTTCTCGCCTTTCTCTTCTCAAGGGAAACATTACGGCGTCTTTTAGTTGTTACAGTTGTATCCATTTATGTTCCCTCCTTTAATCAATTCTCACGAAACCATACTTGGGAATCGTGTATACATTGTTGCTATCAAGAGCAACGGTTACAGCATAGATGTTGTAGTTAAGAATGAAGGTAACCTCATCACCTGTTACGGCATCTCTATATACAACCATAGTAACCTGGTGGTTATCAACGGTGTAGATGCTCTTGTCATAATCCTTATCCTGTGCGAAGGAGTCGGTGACATAGTCGTAAGAGGTCTTGTACTCTACCTCTGCAAACTCAACAAGATAAGAGTTGGCGTTCTTGCCAGAATATTTTGCTGTATATGTGCCAACAAGCTCGGCAAGCTTCTCGTCGAAGTCGGTCGCGCGAATCTCTTCCTCGGGGTAGTTGAGAACATCAACCGCCTGATCGATGATAGAATCGATGTTGGCAACAAACTTTACACCTCTGTCAAGCGATGCGGGATCATCGTACATATCGTCGAATGCTGCCGCAATTGCCTCGGCAATCTGTGTATCAACAAGGTTAAGGAATTCTGCTCTTAAGTAGCTACGGTTTGCTTCAAGCTCCTCGGCGTCAATAACACGCTCGGCGAGAAGAGTTGCGTGAGCAACTATTTCGTAAAGCTGAAGGTCCTTGACTGTATTGTTAAGAACAGAGTAGCTCTCAACAATAGAGTCATACCAAGTCTCGTAGTTTACACCATAATACTTGGAAAGGTCCTCGTCATCCTTCATAAACTCGGAGTTCTGATAGCAAAGGATGTAGTAAAGAGATGCGCCATTCTCGATAGAGTGAAGCAGGTCATACTCGGAAGAACCAGAGTAGTTAATAGCACCACCTGCGTAGTTAAGATATCCGTGAAGAATCATACCTACGAAGGGAATGTAGTAAGAGGAATATGCGTAGTGGCTCGAGTCGATGCAAAGGTCGATGATGTGATCTGCATACTTAACAGAGTAGATATTACCCTTGGAAAGCATTACGCTGTAATCCTCTGAAATCCTGTCAAGGAGGCTGGTTACATATCCCTGTGCCTCGTCACGGTTAACAGGTGCATCCTCATCGAAGTTGGAGTTTAGATCCGAACCGAGAGTAGATGCGGAAATACCACTGGCGTTGTACTTGGAATAGTGACTAATGAAGGTATCATAGAGTCTATCGAGTGCATCGGGGGTGATAATCATCGTGAAGAAGGACTCAAACTGACGGCTTACCGAGTTGTAAACCTTCTTGGATGCGTATCTGTTGTCAACCATTCGAGAGACATTACCTCTGTTGGAAATGCCATCGAAGAGGGCTGTGTAGTTGATGTACATAAAGTCAAACTCGGGATATACACCGAAGTTTGCACCGTCCTGGCTTCTGTCTAACGCAGCATTAAGCAAATTCTCAAAGCCAGAAGCACCGCCAACAACACCCTCCCAATCAAGCTTTACGGGGTAGGTAGCTTTCATACCGCCGTTGGCAAAACCGGTGAGCTTGAAGTTGATGTTGGTGATATTGGTAACAGACTCGGCAAGCTCCCTATATCTGTTTGCAATATCCTCGTAATGAGCCTTAAGAGTAAGGTCATCCTCCTCGTTAAGTGCAAGCTCGTCATACTCCCCTGCCTTGACAAGCATCTTTGCCTTTGCATCCGAAAGCTCGTCATACATAGCAATTACATTATCAAAGGTTGTGAGTGCAACGTCTACCATTACAGGGAAGGAGAGAATCTTCTCAAGCTTTTCCATAGAACCGAGGGCCTCGATGTAAAGAGGAATATCCTCGTTTACCTGTGCAAGGCTGGTAAGTACGCCTATGTCCTTAAGGTACTCACGATAGTAGGTAGCCATACCTGTGTAGGATGCCTCGGTAAACTGGGTATTAGCCTTTACTGCGGTTTCAGTGTCAGAAAGCATTACGTATCTTGTGATATAAGAGCCGGTATACTTGGACTCGGAAACGATGGTGTACGAACCCATATTACCTACCGAGATGGTATCCGAAAGGTCGT
>JAZSMN010000154.1:0-2368 GCA_045535925.1 Eubacteriales bacterium | reverse complement strand
CTTACATATGGCGCAGTAGTTGTGCTTCTTGCGCTTTTGTCGCTCGCATTTGGCGGACTTGCGGGACTTACCTGTTCTACCGCCGCATGTGGCTTTGCTCGAAATCTTCGCCACGATATGTTCTACTCGGTCCAGGACTTCTCCTTCGAGAATATAGACAGGTTTTCTACCTCCTCGCTCGTAACCCGTCTTACCACCGACGTAAACAATGTCCAGATGGCGTTTATGATGATAATTCGTACTGCAATTCGCTCGCCCTTTATGTTCATCTTTGCGATAGTGACCGCATTTGTTATGGGGGGTAGCATGGCATGGATATTCATCTGCGTCGTTCCCATTCTTGGTGGAGCACTTATATTCGTTGCTACACGCGCGATGCCCCTTTTCAAAAAGGTGTTTAAGAAGTACGATACACTTAATGCCTCTGTCCAGGAAAATATCAAGGGTATGCGTGTTGTAAAGTCCTTTGTTAGAGAAGAATACGAAAAGACAAAGTTTGGTACTGCCTCCGAGGATGTTGCGAAGGACTTCACCAAGGCGGAGCGTATCCTCGCACTTAACAACCCGATAATGCAGCTTTGCCTTAATATAATTATGGTATTCGTCCTCTCCTTTGGCTCTTATACCGTAATATCCAGTAAGGGCATTGACCTGGGGATGGGACAAATGTCAGCCCTTCTTACATACGGATTTATGATTTTAACCAGCCTTATGATGCTCTCGATGATTTTCGTTATGATAACCATGTCTGCCGAGAGTGCTCGCCGTATCTGTGAGGTCCTTGACGAGAAGTCTACTATCACCTCGCCTGCGGATGCCCTTACCGAGGTTGCCGACGGCTCTGTCGATTTCGATGGTGTATCCTTCAAGTATTCTGCCTCTGCCGACAGATTTGCTCTTTCTAATATCGACTTGCATATCGAGTCGGGCGAGACCATCGGTATTATAGGTGGTACAGGCTCGTCCAAATCCACACTTATCCAGCTTATATCCCGTCTTTATGACGCCACCGAAGGTGTTGTGCGTGTGGGTGGAGTAGATGTACGCAACTATGACCTTGACGCACTCCGCAACAATGTTGCCGTTGTTTTGCAGAAAAATGTACTCTTCTCAGGTACTATAAAGGATAACCTCCGCTGGGGCAACCCCGACGCCACCGACGAGGAGATGGTCGAGGCCTGCCGTCTTGCCTGCGCCGACGAGTTTATATCCACATTCCCCGATAAATATGATACATATATCGAGCAGGGGGGTGCCAACGTTTCTGGTGGACAAAAGCAAAGACTCTGTATCGCAAGAGCGCTACTCAAAAAGCCCAAGATACTCATCCTTCACGACTCTACGAGTGCTGTCGATACTCGCACCGACGCTCTTATTCGTAAGGCGATGAGCACCTATATCCCCTCTACAACCAAGATTATAATCGCCCAGCGTATCTCCTCTGTACAGGAGGCCGACAGGATAATAGTCCTCGACGGTGGCTCTATATACGCAATAGGCACCCACGATGAGCTTGTAGCAAATTGTGACATCTATCGCGAGATCTACACCTCGCAGACCAACAAGGGAGGTGAAGAATAATGCCAAGACCTATGGGGAAACCAAGACCAAAGGCCAAGAAGGGCACCCTCGCAAGAGTGCTTAAAAGTGTATTTGCCTTCTATCCCGTCCTTCTTCCATTTACTATCTTATGCATTCTCTTTACCGCCGCTGTAGCCTCGATGCCTTCCATCTTTATGCAGCAGGTATTTGCTCTTGTAGAAAACAGCTACAAGAGTGGCGACTGGGGAGCTGTCGCTCCCGACATAATCCGTGTTGTGATAACACTTGGATGCATTTACGTAGTATCTCTTATCTCCGCCTTCACCTACAACCAGCTTATGGCGATAATAACCCAGGGCACACTTAAGAAGTTCCGCGACAAGATGTTTTCCAAAATGCAGGGACTTCCCATCAAGTATTTCGATACCCACAACCACGGTGACGTAATGTCCTATTACACCAACGATATTGACACCCTTCGCCAGCTTATATCCCAGAGCTTGCCCCAGCTTTTGATTTCCTCGGTGACTATAATAGTCCTTATCTCCATAATGCTTTACTTCTCGGTTTGGATGACTCTTGTTGTCATAGGAGGCGTAATGTGTATGCTCCTTGTCACAGGAAAAATTGGCGGTGGCTCGGCAAAGCACTTTGTTCGCCAACAGATAGCAATGGGTAAAACCGAGGGCTATATAGAGGAGATGATGCACGGACAAAGAGTGGTCAAGGTGTTCTGTCACGAGTCGGCGACAAAAGCAGATTTTGACCGTGTAAACAACGAACTCTTCAAAGAGGCAGAGCGAGCAAATAAGTACGCCAACACCCT
>JAZSMN010000110.1:0-1907 GCA_045535925.1 Eubacteriales bacterium | reverse complement strand
GCGCGGAGAAATTTCTTATACTGGTCGTCGGGGGTAAAGCGAGAATGGGCCAGGCGCAATATGGCATATCTATGTCCAAAGAGCCAGCCATAGTCCACACGCTCGGTGTTATGACGGCACTCACGAAGCTCTGCCCGTGTCAAAAGCCCCTGCCCCTGCAAAATCTCAAGGTCAATAAAGTAGGGGTTGCCTGCCACCGACGAGGGTGACTGATAGGGGCTGTCACCGTAGGACGTGGGGTTCAAGGGTAGGACCTGCCAGCACTTCTGTCCCGTCGACGAGAGAAAGTCGACAAATCTATAGGCCGACTCGCCAAAGCTACCTATACCATATTTTGAGGGCAGGCTACTGACAGGCATCAAAATACCCGCCTTGTGCCTAAATCCAAAATTCTTAAGAGAGTTATCCAAAACAAATACCTAACCTAAAATAAATTTACATAAATTATATCACCCCGCCTACCAAAAGTAAAGCAGGAAAATTGATAGTTGACAATTGAAAATTGAAAATGAGTATGCCCATGTAGAGGTCGACCGAAAGAGCGAAAAGTGAAAAAGTTTTTGTAGGAGAGTATTCTATATCTGACCGAAAAAGCCCCTCTTTACACAACATAACTTTCAATTTTCCACTTTCAATTTTCAATTGTCAAGCCTCAGACTTACCTCTCCTGTAAAGAGGGTTTTCTCTTCGCCTGTGTCAAGGCGCACACGGAGGGTGCAACCCTCGGCTATACCGAGGACTGTGGCAGGATATTCGTCTGTCGGTGTTATTACTCGCACTCGTTTGCCAGATAGCATCGACAGGGAGGCGTATTCTTCCTCGGCTTCTCTTGTGCCTGCGCGGTCGAGGTTTTGTGTAAGCTCGAAAAGAAGCTCGCCTGCAAGGAGCGACCTGTTTGGTCTGTGTCCGCACTCACTCTCGATATCGGTGGCTATGCTAGAAAGCTCGCCAAAATCCTGTCCCCCCACATTTACGCCAATTCCAATTATCGCATAATCCAGCCTGCCATCTCCCTTGGAGGATAGCCTGCCCTCGGTGAGTATACCGGCCAGCTTTTTGTCGCCCACATATATGTCATTTACCCACTTGATTTTAGGCTCGATGCTTGCCACACTCCGAAGCGCTCGGCATAGTGCAACTGCCGAATAGGTGGTCAGCGAGAGAGCGTCGGTCGCCTCGCCCACTCCACGGAGCAAAAGGCTAAAATAGAGCCCTACACCCTCGTTTGAGAGAAAGCTCCTGCCCAGGCGACCTCGCCCTGCGGTCTGTCCCTCTGCAACAAAGAGAGCACAGGCGACCTCGGGATGCTCCTCGGCATATCGTCTGGCATCAAGGTTGGTCGACTCGGTGATGCTAAGGACAAAAATAGGGATATCAGAGAGCTTCGTGCCCTTCACAGAGTCGCCCGCATCCTCGCACAGAGAGGAAAAAATAGCAGAAATTATGTAAGGGGAGAGGTCCTGCCCCTCTTTTAGTAAAAAGCCGCCGGGTGTCTCTAAAATTTCTATCCTGCGAGCACGAAAGTCGGCTATAACTTCACACGCCTGCCCCGCGTCGAGCGAGCACGCGTCTTTTAGCCACTCATATTCAAGTGTGCCATACTGTAAAAGCCTGTGCAAAATTTCACTCTTACTCACTCGCCCTCCCCCTTCGTTTCATCCTAAATATTTTCTACTATTTAGTATAGCACACCGAGGCCCCCTCGTCAATAAAAGAAAAAGAAAAGGTGGGGGATTTTATACTTTGTTTTTTTGGAAAATGAAAAATTTTTATACTTTGTTTGCCTCAAAAAAAGAGTTTTTTGATTTGGTTAGTTTGAAAATCGGGGTTTTATTAATTTGATTGCATGAAGGGTCGGTGTTTTTATCCGCTTGCCTGAAAGGTGGGAGATTTTTATTTATTTGTGC
>JAZSMN010000254.1:0-1665 GCA_045535925.1 Eubacteriales bacterium | reverse complement strand
AGGCGTATATAAATACGTCGAGCGAGGAAACGACGATAGAACGAAAAAACGATAAAAAATGAGATACCGCAGGTTTTGACCTTGATTTTCTCCTGATTGCTGTATTATTTTAGGCAGAGGCGCTACTTTGTGTAGCACCCCTGCCTTTTTCGTTCGGTTATGCCTAAATGAAGCATCCCCCTAAATATAGTATTTAGTTTTGTTTTCTTAATCCTTATACACCTTCGTCTGCCGCGCGCTTAAACTGTACGATACAGCAGATAAGACCGACAACGAGACCCGCGACAAGACCGATATTGATAGCAGTTTCGGTGATACCCGTTACAATAGCCAAAGCAGAAACTCCCGCTACAACACCGCCGCCAAAAGAGGTGGTTATGATGTAGAGAGGCTTGAACAACAGCATAAACAAGAAGCCAAGTATAAGTGCCGCTACACCGCATATGATATATTCTCCTGTGGGGCTCTGAAGAAACTCGGCATCAGGCAGCCACAATATAAGAAGTACACAAATCGTTTCACCGGTAAGCCAACCTACCAAGCCACCAAGAATGAACAGGGAGAACTTAAGCAGCTTGACAAATATAAGCGCGCCAAGACCTGCACAAGCAATTCCGATGATACCGGGCAGATTTATTCCCTCTATCGCATCTGTTAAAAACAAAGAAGAGATAGCGTAACCGAGATAGCCAAAGAGCAATGCGCCCTCAAGTGTCTGCAGCTTTATAAATATTCCATAAGCCTGTGTAGCCACAAAAATTCCAGCAATAACAAAGCAAATTAACACCAAGAAGTCGACAGTACCAAGATACCCCTCCAAAAGAGTCGCCAACTCATTAACCGATCCCATGAAATCCTCCGTATATTAAATCCAAATCATGTAATACAAAAACTTTTTCTTTATTATACCACCACTTAGTATCAATGTCAAGATTTTCACACCTTCATAAAATTAAGTTTCTGTTTCCTTTATTTTCCTCCCTCTCGCGATTTTATCTATTTTAGATATACCTATGTGTCAAAAAGAGGCAAAAAAACAAGGCGAGGTTCCCTCGCCTTCTTTGGCAGGTCTGTCATATTTTAGCAATAATGAGATGCGGTTTCGCCGTCAAGCGAGATGACTGTAAATATGTAGCCAAGGGCCTCACCGCTGTCGTCCCTAATATTATTAGAGAGGCTGTCTCCCTCGACATAGATATACCGGGTGCCATTCTCCACATATTCGATAAGGTTGTCCTCGGTGCCATAATATGCTGTAGAAACAAGTAGATGTATTTCATCATATGACATGGTTCTAATATCTATCTCAACCCACTTCTTTGCAAACTGCTGCGAAAATTTATGTGCTTGAATCAATCCCCATTCTTCGTAAGAGTCGGGTTCTATGTGTTCGCTCCTTTGATCAAGATGGGAGAAAATTTTCTCAAGTTGATAATAACACAAGGTTTATCTATGCAAAAAAGAGACTGCTTTTGCAACACATCGCCCCGCTCGTAAAAAGGGATTTTTTGCGAACTAATTTTATATTTGTTAATAATGTGTTAATGATTTATTCATAATTATCTGCTAAAATATATTAGTCTAATCGATACGGACCAATAGCTCAGTTGGTTAGAGCTACCGGCTCATAACCGGTCGGTCCTAGGTTCGAGTCCTAGTTGGTCC
>JAZSMN010000043.1:0-3188 GCA_045535925.1 Eubacteriales bacterium | reverse complement strand
TAGTGGCGAAGTCCGTTTGCAAGCGTTGGCAGATGATTGCCGCGACAGGGGTGGACGGGCATATTTATCGGCTTGTTTAGTGCGATTATATCCTCGTCCTCGTATATAATATCAAGGGGCATTTCGATAGGTGTTATATTTTCGCTTTCCTCTGTGGGAAATATCACTTTTATTTCGTCGCCATTGTGTACCATAGCGCGCATATGCACCGCCTCGCCACCGAGAAACACATTGCCATACTTGACCTTTGCTATCAAGGCGGTGGAAAAATCCAGCCTGTTTTTTAGGTAATCTCGTATTTTTATCGGGTGTGAAAGACCCTCTACTATTTCTTTATATTCTTCTCTCATATATTCTTCCTATGAGGTTTTTATTAGTAGTATATCAAAGTTTTTGCCCATTGTCAAGGAAAGCGGTGGTTATATCGAAAAATGGGCAAGCAACCTACATAAAAGAGGCGGGGCGATAAAAAAGCGATTTTGTTATACTTACACCTTGAAATTTTTCTCTACATATTGTATAATTATAAAAAAGTATTTTAGGGGACAAAGAAATGAAATACGGAATGCCGACGCTTGTCGAGTGCGAGGATATCCTCTCTTGTGTCGCTCTTGCAAGCGAGCTTGAGCTTGATTTTATAGAGATAAATACCAGTTTTCCACAGTATAGCACGGATAACATAGACGTAGAAATGCTTAACAAACTTGGCAGAGAAAATGGCATAACCTACACCATCCACGCCGACGAGGGGCTTAACCCCTTTGACTTTAACAAGTCGGTGTCCGAGTGCTATTTTAATGAGATGAAAAAGCATATTCACCTTGCCCTCTCTATCGGTGCTCCCATTATAAATATGCACCTTATGAAGGGGGTATATGTCACACTGCCAGGCAAAGTAATCCTCTTAAACGACGTCTACCGCGAGCAGTATCTTGAAAGGGTTAGGCAGTTTATCCGCCTATGCGAGGACGAAATAGGCGACAGTGGGCTAAAAATTGCTATCGAAAATGTAGATTCCAACCCCTTTACAGAGTCGCAAAGGGCGGCGCTGGAGCTCTTTATGGCGAGTCCTGTTTTCGCACTCACCCTTGATACAGGGCACGATGAGTGCCTCGGTGGGGCGGATAGAGATATTTTCGAGAAATATAGCGACAGGCTCATACACCTGCACCTGCACGATAGCGACGGCAAGAGCGCGCATCTGCCTCTTGGCAAGGGGAGAGTACATATCTACGAAAAGATTTCGCTCTTACCACCTGATAAAACCGTTCTACTTGAGGTAAAGACCATCGAGGGGCTTAAAGAAAGTATAGAATACCTTTTTAATAGGAGATAGATATGAACAATAAGGAAAGATTTATAGAGATTTTTAGGAGCAAAATAAAGAGGGATGGCGCAGAGCAACTGCTCGAATATCTTCTCTCGCCTGCCTCCGACTTTTTTGTAGCACCTGCAAGCTCCAGGTTCCATTCCTCCTACGAGGGCGGACTTCTTGACCACTCGCTGAATGTGTATGATTGCCTCGTTTCCTACCTTGCATCCGACAGGGCGAAGGAGCTTGGCTTTAACTACTCGGAGGAGAGTGTGGCTATTGTGGCGCTTCTTCACGACCTTTGCAAGGTTGGAATATACAAAAAGGGCTTCAGAAACGTAAAGGACGAGAAGGGCGTGTGGCAGAGAGTCGACACCTTTGAATATGATGACCAGCTCCCCTACGGCCACGGTGAGAAGAGCGTGTACATTATCTCCGGCTTTATGAGGCTCACTCGCGAGGAGGCGTTTGCTATCAGATATCACATGGGATATTCTTCCACCGAGGACGCGAGAAACGTTTCCTTAGCCTTTGAGATGTTCCCACTTGCATTTGCGGTACACGTAGCTGATAGCGAGGCGACCTATTACCTCGAGTCGGACAAATACAAGGCAAAAAATTGACAATTGAAAGTTGAAAATTGAAAGTTAGGTTGTGGGAACGAGGGTATCTCACTAAAAATCGACCTTATATAAAAACACGGTAGCGACATAGTGTCTGACTACCGTGTTTTTTATTTTTGCTTTAAGAAAGCGGTTTAATTAGATATCAAACTTCTTTCTTGCAACATAAGAGGTGTGGAGAACATGGTGAGCCGCGTGGCAACCATAACCACCCTTGAAGTAATTGTCATAAACCTCTTTTACAACAGGGTTGAGGTGAGACTTACGCAGAGTAGAAGCCTCGTCCTGTGCATAGAGAGCCTGAGCTCTTACTGCCTTGAGGTCAACGGTATCTCTTACCGACTGGGGCTGGATAGGCTGACCGCCACCGTTTACACAACCACCGGGACAACCCATGATTTCAACGAAGGTCCAGTCTGCCTCGCCGCTTGCAATCTTGTCCATAACGAGCTTTGCATTTGCAGCACCGGAAGCAACAGCAACCTTGATCTCGAGACCTGCAATGTTGTAGGTAGCCTCCTTAAGACCCTCGGTACCTCTTACCTCGTGGAACTCAACGCTCTCGTTATCCTTTCCGGTAAGAACGTCGTTAGCGGTACGAAGAGCCGCCTCCATAACACCGCCGGTAGCTCCGAAGATAACAGCAGCACCGGTATCAATACCGAGAGGATTGTCAAACTCCTCGTCGGGAAGAGAGGTGAACTTGATACCTGCTCTCTGAATCATTCTTGCAAGCTCACGAGTAGTGATAGCCACGTCAACGTCGGCGATGCCTTCGCCTGCTGCGGACATATCATCTCTCTGTACCTCAAATTTCTTTGCAGTACAGGGCATCACCGATACTACGAAGATATCCTTGGGGTCATAGCCCATCTTATCTGCCCAGTAGGTCTTGATAAGAGCACCGGACATCTGCTGGGGAGACTTGCAGGAGGAGAGGTGGTTAATGAAGTTAGGATAGTAATACTCACAGAACTTAACCCAACCGGGCGAGCAGGAGGTAATCATAGGAAGAACGCCACCATTCTTAACTCTGTCAAGAAGCTCGGTAGCCTCCTCTACAATGGTAAAGTCAGCCGCGTTGTCGGTATCAAATACCTGCTCGAAGCCGAGGCGACGAAGAGCGGCAACCATCTTGCCTTCAACGTTAGTGCCGATAGGCATGCCAAAGCACTCGCCAAGAGTTGCTCTGATAGAGGGAGCGGTCTGTACAATAACGTGCTTAGTGCCGTCAGAAAGAGCATCCCAAACCT
>JAZSMN010000203.1:0-4927 GCA_045535925.1 Eubacteriales bacterium | reverse complement strand
GTACAGATGTGGTGGCCTGGATTGAGAATATCAATATCAGCATCGCGGGTGATGTCACCTGCAGTTACTTCGCAAGGACCAGTTACGTCGATAACAACTGTCTTGGGCTCATCTGTGTGAAGCTTTGCAACAATACCCTTTACGTTGAGTACGATCTCAGGAACATCCTCGGTAACACCGTTGCAAGCAGAGATCTCGTGGAGTACTCCGTCGATTCTGATGCTTGTAGCAGCATAGCCAGTGATGGTGGAGAGCAAAACTCTACGAAGAGAGTTGCCAATTGTGATACCATAACCGGATACGAGGGGCTCTACAACAAAGGTAGCCTCTCTGCCATCCTCGGTAGTTTCGGTGACATTGATATTAAACTTCTCCATTTCTTTCATCTTAAATTACCTCCTGAATTATTTTTTTATGTGTGAAATAACGCTGATGCCAAGTAAGAATATGAAAGCTACAGCCTCCATATTCTCGCTCAGTATCGGAGGGATTACTTGGAATAGAGCTCGACGATGAGTTGCTCCTCGATTTCAAAGTCGATGTCGTCTCTTGCGGGAAGAGCAACGACCTTGGTAGCAAGGTTTGCAGCATCGTTATCAAGCCACTTGGGTGCATGAGCGGTAGCCATAGCCTCACCAAGAGCCTTAATCTTAACGCTTTCCTTGCTGGATTCCTTTACAGCAATAACATCGCCTACCTTAACAAGCAGAGAGGGGATAGTAACCTTCTTGCCATTAAGGGTGAAGTGAGCGTGAAGAACAAGCTGACGAGCTTCCTTTCTGGAGGCTGCCATACCCATTCTGTATACTACGTTGTCGAGTCTTCTCTCAAGGAGAACAAGGAGGTTAGCACCAGTGATGCCATCCATCTTCTCTGCGAGTTCATAATAGTGCTTGAACTGACCCTCGAGAACGCCGTAATATCTTCTTACCTTCTGCTTCTCGCGAAGTTGCTTACCGTATTCTCCGACCTTCTTGCGAGCAGCACCGTGCTGACCGGGTGCAGTGCTTCTGTGGTCGAATGCGCACTTACCGTTAGTGCATCTCTCACCCTTGAGGTAGAGCTTGCAACCTTCACGGCGGCACATCTTACAGTTAGGACCTGTATATCTTGCCATTATTCTATACCTCCCTTTTAATTAAACGCGTCTGCGCTTAGGAGGACGACAACCGTTGTGAGGAATCGGTGTTACGTCCTTAATCATTGTGATTTCAAGACCTGCGGTAGCGAGTGCGCGGATTGCGGACTCTCTTCCTGCTCCGGGACCTCTTACGAGAACCTCAACGGTCTTCATGCCGTTTTCAACAGCGATTCTTGCTGCATGCTCTGCAGCAGTCTGAGCTGCGTAGGGAGTAGACTTCTTGGATCCCTTAAAGCCCATTTCACCTGCAGTACCCCATGCGATAGCATTGCCCTGCATATCGGTGATAGTAACGATTGTATTGTTGAAGGTGGAACGGATGTGTGCAACGCCCTTTTCCACGTTCTTGCGTTCGCGACGCTTTTTGACAACCTTCTTAACTGCCATCCTGGTTTACTCCTTACTTCTTCTTGTTTGCAATGGTCTTTGCGGGACCTTTTCTTGTTCTTGCATTGGTCTTGGTACGCTGACCTCTAACCGGCAGACCTTTTCTGTGTCTGATACCGCGGTAGCAGTTTATCTCTACCAGGCTCTTGATGTTAAGAGCAACTTCACGACGAAGGTCACCCTCTACGTGATAGTTGGACTCGATCTCATCTCTGAGAGCCGCAACTTCGGACTCGGTAAGGTCCTTTGCACGAGTGTCGGGATTTACGCCTGTCTTTGCAAGGATATCCTTTGCACTCTTAAGTCCAATGCCGTAAATGTATGTGAGCGCTATTTCAATGCGCTTGTTGTTGGGAATATCAACACCAGCTATACGAGCCATTTTCGATATATACTCCTTTTTAAAATTAATGTCGTCAGATTTGCTTTTGAACCCGCACTATCAGCCCTGACGCTGTTTGTGCTTGGGGTTCTCGCAGATGACCATTATTTTACCGTGTCTCTTAATGATCTTGCACTTTTCGCAAATTCTTTTGACGGAAGGCTTAACTTTCATTTTTAATACCTTTCCTTTCAAGTGTTAAAGAAATTATTACTTCTTTCTCCAAGTGATGCGCCCCTTGGAAATATCATAAGGAGATACTTCCACGGTGACGGTGTCACCAACGAGAATTTTGATATAATTCATACAAAGCTTGCCGGATATGGTCGCAGTAACAATAAGACCATTCGGCAACTTTACCTTAAAGACGGTGTTGGGAAGTGCTTCCACAACGACACAGTCTTCAAATTCAATCAAATCGCTCTTTGACAAGAACAATCCCTCCTATTCAACCGTTTACAGTGTTAAATTTCTGCATCTGTAAGCAGGACAGGTTCGCCGTCGGTAATTGCCACAGTGTTTTCATAATGAGCGGAAAGACTTCCGTCAACTGTGGTTACCGTCCAACCATCCTTAAGTACCTGCACGTCTTCGCCACCCGCATTTACCATAGGTTCAATGGCGAGTGTCATTCCCGCATAGAGTCTTGCACCTCTTCCAGGGCGCCCATAATTGGGAACCTGTGGATCTTCGTGCAAATCGCGACCTATACCGTGACCGACATATTGCTTAACTATCGAAAAGCCATTTGAAATGACGAAATCTTCAACCGCGTGTCCGATGTCCCCGAGTCTTTGGCCTGCTCGGCAGACCTTTAGAGCCTCATAAAAACTCTGTTCTGTGACTGAAATTAGTTTTAGAGCCTGTTCGCTTACCTTGCCGACAGGAAATGTTCTTGCACTGTCGCCATTATAGCCGCGGAAGCGAGCTCCGACATCGACCTTCACGATATCTCCCTCTTTGATTATAACTCTCTTTGAGGGTATTCCGTGTATGACCTCTTCGTTAAGTGATATACACGCGCTTCCCGGGAAACCCGAATAACCAAGGAAGGACGGGGTTGCACCACATTTTTCAATGAAGGTTCGAACCTTGTGGTCCACCTCCCAGGTGCTTACACCTGGTTTTATAGCCTCTCTTGCAACTAAGAGAGCCTGGGCGGTTATTCTGCCCGCTTGACGCATACATTCAAGTTCTTCTGACTTTTTAATAATAATCATAGTTTACTTTCTTTGGTACTATTAGTTGGATTTAACTAAACCGTCCCAAGCCTTGACTCGTAGGCACTCCACCCACCGAATTATATCGGTGGAGGAAGATTACCCACACAGCTTCCTATTAGTTAAGGAAGCCCTTGTAGCTACGCATCGTGAGCTGTGCCTCAAGATCTCTGAAGGTCTCAAGAGCAACACCAACAACGATGATAAGCGATGTACCACCGAAGGTGAACACGCTCGAAAGTTGCTGAGCCATAGACTCAATCTGGGGCTGAAGAGTAGCAATCTGGGAAGCATCATAGCTATCTGCTACACCACCGATTATCCACTCAAGCAGAGGTCTAATGAGGTGAGGGCCTGCGATTGCAGGAACAACAGCAATGACACTGAGGAACAGAGCACCAGCAAGGGTGATCTTGTTCAATATTTTTCTGATGAAATCAGAAGTGGGTCTACCCTGTCTAATACCAGGTATTGCGCCGCCCTGCTTCTTAAGATTGTTTGCAACCTCAATAGGATCAAAGGTGATCGCGGTATAGAAGTAAGCAAAAGCAATTATAAGAATGAACAGCATGATGGGATAAACCACACCATCAGAGCCGATGATTTTTGCGAAGGTGCCCCAACCATTCTTGGTCTCGCTGGAAATACCGCAGAGAGCGAGGATAGTGGGAACGAGAGATACGATGGAACTTGCGAAGATTACGGGCATAACGCCGGTCATATTGAGCTTAATAGGAAGGAAGGAGCTCTGACCGCCGTACATCTTTCTGTTGACAACACGCTTTGCATAGTTAACACCAATTCTTCTCTCCGAGCCGGTAATGAAGATTACGAACACGGTGAAGGCAAGGGTGATAAGTACGAACATGAGCACGAAAAGAATAGCAACTATTGCGTAACCTACAGGATTCTCGTATCCGAAGGTATCGATCACAAGGCCGATGAGGTTAATGCCCTGAGAGGGGATAGTAGCAACAATGTTAGCAAAGAGTATCATAGAAATACCGTTACCAATACCGCGCTCATTAACTCTATCTGCGAGCCACATGATCAAGGTCGCGCCTGCTACATAGCAAGCAACGATAACAATTCCATAGAACCAGAACATGCTGTTGTCAGATGCGGTTGCAGCATTGGTAAGCATACCTGCGTTAGAGAGCAGGAAGTAGTAACCAATAGCGGTAACGATTGCAAGAGCAACGGTAGTAATTCTGGTAATGAAACCCATCTTCTTCTTGTCATTCTTTGCGAGTTCGCCAAGCTTGGGGAACACAACAGAAAGAAGCTGGATAATAATTGAAGCGTTAATATAAGGTGATACACCAAGTGCAAACAGAGTTGCAGTACCGAGAGAGCCACCCGAGAGAATGTTAAGATAGTCAAGGATGGTGCCCTGGAATGAGCCTGCGAAGTTGTTTGCATCGACAAAAGGAACGGGGACTACTGTACCTATGCGGTAAAGAAGGATGATAAAAGCAGTGAACAAAATCTTGCTTCTTATGTCCTTGGTTCTCCATGCGTTCTTAAGTGTCTGAAGCATTTATACCACCTCAGTCTTTCCACCTGCTGCCTCGATCTTCTCCTTTGCCGAAGCAGTGAAGACTGATGCTACAACAGTGAGTTTCTTTGTGAGCTCGCCATCGCCAAGTACCTTAATGCCGTCATTTGCAACCGCACTTACGATACCCATAGCAAGAAGCGCTGCACTATCGACTACCTCGCCGTCGTTAAATTTGTTGAGAACATCAACATTGATGATAGTGTACTGCTTGCCAAAGCGAGCATTGTTAAAGCCGC